>NZ_JBIVHR010000008.1:0-98496 GCF_044749305.1 Pseudomonas sp. NPDC089534
ACCTGCTCCGGATCTGAAATATCCGGAGCAGGTGGAAGACATCATCCGCATGATTAACGACATGGGGATCCCCGTACACGAGAGTGCTCCGGATGCGGACGCCCTTATGCTGGCCGACGCCGATACCGACGAGGCCGCTGCGGAAGAAGCCGCTGCCGCGCTGGCGGCGGTGGAGACCGATATCGGCCGCACCACGGATCCCGTGCGCATGTACATGCGCGAAATGGGTACGGTCGAGCTTCTGACCCGTGAAGGCGAGATCGAAATCGCCAAGCGGATCGAAGAAGGCATCCGCGAAGTGATGAGCGCCATCGCCCACTTCCCGGGTACCGTCGAGCACATTCTCTCCGAATACGACCGCGTCACTTCCGAAGGCGGCCGCCTGTCCGACGTTCTGAGCGGCTACATCGACCCGGACGACGGCACTGCGCCGCCGGCCGCCGAAGTGCCGCCGCCGATCGACGCCAAGGCCGCGAAAGAGGAAGAGTCCGACGACGACGAAGACGCCGAATCTTCCGATGACGAAGAAGAAGCCGAAAGCGGTCCGGACCCGATCATCGCCGCCCAGCGTTTCGGCGCTGTCGCCGAGCAGATGGAAATCACCCGCAAGGCGCTGAAGAAGCACGGTCGCCACAACAAGGCGGCGATTGCCGAGCTGTTGATCCTGGCCGACCTGTTCATGCCGATCAAACTGGTGCCGAAGCAGTTCGAAGGCCTGGTCGAGCGCGTCCGCAGCGCCCTGGACCGTCTGCGCCAGCAAGAGCGCGCGATCATGCAGCTGTGCGTGCGTGACGCCCGCATGCCGCGTGCCGACTTCCTGCGCCAGTTCCCGGGCAACGAAGTCGACGAAAGCTGGTCCGACGCCCTGGCCAAAGGCAAGGGCAAGTACGCCGAAGCCATTGCCCGCCTGCAGCCGGACATCATCCGTTGCCAGCAGAAGCTGACCGCGCTGGAGACCGAAACCGGCCTGACCATCGCCGAGATCAAGGACATCAACCGTCGCATGTCGATCGGCGAGGCCAAGGCCCGCCGCGCGAAGAAAGAGATGGTCGAGGCGAACCTGCGTCTGGTGATCTCCATCGCCAAGAAGTACACCAACCGCGGCCTGCAGTTCCTCGACCTGATCCAGGAAGGCAACATCGGCCTGATGAAGGCGGTGGACAAGTTCGAATACCGTCGCGGCTACAAGTTCTCGACCTACGCGACCTGGTGGATCCGTCAGGCCATCACCCGTTCGATCGCCGACCAGGCGCGCACCATCCGTATCCCGGTGCACATGATCGAGACGATCAACAAGCTCAACCGCATTTCCCGCCAGATGCTGCAGGAAATGGGTCGCGAACCGACGCCGGAAGAGCTGGGCGAGCGCATGGAGATGCCTGAGGACAAGATCCGCAAGGTACTGAAGATCGCCAAAGAGCCGATCTCCATGGAAACCCCGATCGGTGATGACGAAGACTCCCATCTGGGTGACTTCATCGAAGACTCGACCATGCAGTCGCCAATCGATGTCGCCACCGTGGAGAGCCTCAAGGAAGCGACCCGCGAAGTGCTGTCCGGCCTCACCGCCCGTGAAGCCAAGGTACTGCGCATGCGTTTCGGCATCGACATGAACACCGACCACACGCTGGAAGAGGTCGGCAAGCAGTTCGACGTGACCCGTGAGCGGATCCGTCAGATCGAAGCCAAGGCGCTGCGCAAGCTGCGCCACCCGACGCGGAGCGAGCATCTGCGCTCCTTCCTCGACGAGTGACACCAGACCCCCCGGCCCAGGCCGGGGGTTTTGTTTTGCCGCAGATTAAATCCCCCCCGTTCCCCTCCCCCCGGCACAGCCCGTCTACACTCGAAACATTCCCCCGAGCCATAACGAGACCGTTATGCCCAGACTGCCGACCGTGCTGTTTTTGCTGTCGCTGATCACCTGGACCGCAACGGCTGGCGCGCTGACTCTGACCGACGAAGAACGTGCCTGGCTGGCGGCTCACCCGGACTTGCGCCTGGGTGTCGACGCCTCGTGGCCGCCCTTCGAGTTCCGTGACGACCAGAACCGCTACCAGGGCCTGGCGGCGGACTACATCGACGTGATCCGCCAGCGCCTGGCGATCAAGCTGACGCCCATAGAGCCGGTGAGCTGGACGGTGGTGCTGGAACAGGCCAAGAAGGGCAGCCTGGATCTGCTGCCGGGCATCATGTCCACCCCCGAACGCCAGACTTACCTGTCGTTCACCCGCCCCTACCTGGACTTCCCGATCGTCATCCTCGCCCACGTCGGCGGCCCGCAGCCGCGCAAGCTGGATGATCTCTACGGCCTGAAGATCGCCGTGGTGGAAAACTACGCGCCCCATGAATTGCTGCGCACCCACCATCCCGACCTGAACCTGGTGGCCATGCCCAACGTCAGCTCGGCGCTGCAGGCATTGGCGACCGACGAAGTGGACGCCGTGGTCGGCGACCTCGCCTCCAGCGTCTGGAGCCTGCGCCAGCTCAAGCTCGACGGCCTGTACGTCAGCGGCGAAACACCCTACCGCTATCAACTCGCGATGGCCGTACCCCGGGACAACAAGATGCTGGTGAGCATCCTGGACAAGGTGCTGGCCGACATGTCCCTGGAGGAAATCAGCAGCATCCAGGAGCATTGGGTCGGCAACGTCCTCGATCACCGGACTTTCTGGTCCGATCTTCTGGTTTACGGACTTCCTGGCCTGTTGCTGCTGGTCAGCGTGCTGGCGGTGGTGATCCGCATCAACCGCCGCTTGAGTTCGGAGATTGCCCGGCGCATCGACCTCGAACAGGAACTGCGCAGCAGCGAATACCACTACCGGGGCCTGGTGGAAAGCCTGTCGGCCATCGCCTGGGAAGCGCGGATCAGCGACTTCACCTACAGCTACGTTTCGCCGCACGCCGAGGATCTGCTCGGTTACCCGCTGTCCCACTGGCTGATTCCGGGCTTCTGGCGCAACATCATCCACCCGGCGGACCTGACCCGGGCCCAGACGTTCTGCGACCAGGAAGTGCAGGCCCGGCGCGACCACAGCCTCGACTACCGGGTGATCACCGCCGACGGCCGCTGCCTGTGGGTACGGGACATCGTCAGCCTGATCGAACACGGCCATGAGCCGGTGATGCGCGGACTGATGATCGACATCAGCGAAGCCAAGCACACCGAGGAAGCCTTGCGGCAGTCGGAACAGAAGTTCGCCTCGGTGTTCCAGCAGTGCCCGGACATCCTGGTCATCGCCCGGCTTTCCGACGGCTGCCTGCTGGAGGTCAACGAAGCCTTCGAGGAGCAGATCGGGCTGAAGGCCGAAGAGGTGATCGGCCAGACCGCCACCGAACTCAACATCTGGGGGATTCCCGGTGTCGGCCCGGGACTCTTGCAGCGCTTGCAGGCCGGCAGCATCCGCAACCTGGAGATGCCCTTTCGGCGCAGCAACGGCCAGTTGTTCACCGGCCTGATTTCCGCCGAACCGTTCGACCTGGACACCACCCCGGCCCTGGTGGTGGTGGTGCGCGACATCTCCCAGCTCAAGGAAACCCAGCAGCAGCTGCAGACTTCCGAGGAGAAGTTCGCCAAGGCCTTCCACGCCTCTCCGGACGGCCTGCTCCTGTCGCGCCAGAGCGACGGCCTGCTGCTGGAGGTCAACGAAGGCTTCAGCCGCATCACCGGCTACAACAGCGCCATGTCGGTGGACCGCTCGGCGCTGGACCTCGGGATCTGGGTCAACCTCAACGAACGCAAGCAGATGCTCGACCTGCTGCACCGCGACGGCTACGTGCGCGACTTCAGTTGCCACATCCGCCGCAGCGACGGGCAGATCCGCCTCTGCGAAGTCTCCAGCCGCCCCCTGCCGATCGGCGAGGACGACTGCATGCTGACCATCGCCCGGGACATCACCGAACGGCACCTGATGCAGGAGAAGCTGCAACAGGCGGCCACGGTGTTCGAAAGCACTGCCGAAGGGGTGCTGATCACCGACACCCAGCAGCACATCAGCGCCGTCAACCGCGCCTTCACCGAGATCACCGGCTACAGCGAAAGCGAGGCCCTGGGCCATACCCCTCGCCTGCTGGCGTCCGGCCTGCACGACAGCGCCTTCTATGCCGCCATGTGGCACCAGTTGACCGACGAAGGCCACTGGCAGGGCGAGATCTCCAACCGGCGCAAGAACGGCGAACTCTACCCCAGCTGGCTGACCATCAGCGCCGTGCGCAACCGCGACCGCTCCATCACCCACTTCGTCGCGGTGTTCGCCGACATCTCCAGCCTCAAGCACGCCCAGGCCAAGCTCGATTATCAAGCCCACCACGATCCCCTCACCGGCCTGCCGAACCGCACCCTGTTCGAAAACCGGCTGCTCATGGCACTGAACAGCCAACAGGAGGACGGCGGCCAGGGCGCGGTGCTGTTCCTGGACCTTGACCGCTTCAAGCACATCAACGACAGCCTCGGCCACCCGGTCGGCGACCTTTTGCTCAAGGGCATCGCCGTGCGCCTGAAGGAACAGCTGCGCGACATCGACACCGTCGCCCGCCTGGGCGGCGACGAATTCATCATCCTGCTGCCCGGCCTGCAGCAGGCCAGCGACGCCGACCACATCGCCAACAAGCTGCTGCACTGCTTCAGCGCGCCGTTCCAGGCCGGCGAGCACGAGTTCTTCATCAGCGCCAGCATCGGCACCAGCCTCTATCCCCGCGACGGCTGCGACGTGGCCACGCTGGTCAAGAACGCCGACGCGGCGATGTACCGCTCCAAGGCCAAGGGCCGCAACCGCGTCGAAAGCTATACCCGCGACCTCACGGCCCAGGCCAGCGAACGCGTGGCGCTGGAGCACGAACTGCGCCGGGCCATCGAACGCGATGAGCTGTACCTCTACTACCAGCCGAAAATCAGCCTCGACGACCACCGCCTGGTCGGCGCCGAAGCCCTGATCCGCTGGCGCCACCCCAACTTCGGCGAGGTGCCGCCGGAGCATTTCATTCCGCTGGCCGAAGAGAACGGCATGATCCTGCAGATCGGCGACTGGGTGCTGGAGACCGCCTGCCGACAGATGTTCGAATGGAGCCAGATCTACGAAAGCCTCGGCCCGCTGTCGGTCAACCTCGCCGGCGCCCAACTGCGCCAGCCGAACCTGCTGGGCCGCATCGAGCAACTGCTCAAGGACAACCGCCTCAGGCCGGACCTCTTGCAGTTGGAGATCACCGAAAACTTCATCATGAGCCAGGCCGAAGAAGCCCTCGCCGTGCTGCACCAGCTCAAACGCCTGGGCGTGCAGTTGGCCATCGACGATTTCGGCACCGGCTATTCCTCGCTCAGCTACCTCAAGCGCCTGCCGCTGGACATCCTCAAGATCGACCAGTCCTTCGTCCGCGGCCTGCCCGATGACCCGCACGACGCGGCCATCGTCCGCGCCATCATCGCCCTGGGCCGCAGCATGCAGTTCACCGTGATCGCCGAAGGCGTGGAGTCCCAGGCCCAGGAGCAGTTCCTCGCCGCCGAAGGGTGCGAACAGATCCAGGGCTACATCGTCAGCCTGCCCCTGCCGCCCGAAGAATTCGCCGCCACGTTTCTGCGCATCGCCGTATCGGATTTTTCGGATAGCACAGCCGCCAAACCGTCGCTATAATCCGCCGCCTACTGAGGGCCTATAGCTCAGTCGGTTAGAGCAGAGGACTCATAATCCTTTGGTCCACGGTTCGAGTCCGTGTGGGCCCACCAGACATCAAAAAGCCGCGCGAATGCGCGGCTTTTGCGTTTTTGGCGGGATCGCCTCAGATACGGAATGCTCATTTGCAACTCGTAAACCCGAGTGCGAGCCGGGTCCTTTCCTCATCCGTTTTTGTGGGGCCGGCATCGCCTACGCCGCCCGGCCTGACTTTTGCTCGACGACTATTCGCACGCAATCTACTCGTCAGCCGGCTCGAAGCGCTCGCCACGAAACACCCGACGTGGATTGCCACGCTCGATGCGGTGATGGAACAACCGCCGCTCCGCGCGCAGTTCGCTGTCGGCCTGCTCCGCCTGTTGCGCCAGGCGTTGACCGATGAGCAGCAGCGCCAAGCGCTTGTTGGCGTGCTGGCTACGCTCGCTCTGTACCTTGACGCTGACGCCGCTGGCCAGGTGCGTGGCGCGCACTGCCGAGTCGGTGGTGTTGACATGCTGACCACCCGGCCCGGACGAACGCAAGGCCTCGAAGTGGATCTCGCTCGCCAATTCCGGTGCCGGTGGCGCAAACCGTGCGCCCCCGAAGAACCAGTTCTTGCGCGCATGCCCCGGCCGGTACGGACTGCTGCACGTCCATTGCAGCGAGCCCGTCCAGTGATCCGCCAGGCGCTCGGCCTGCTCGCCATCCAGTGCCAACAACACCGAGCGCAAGGTACCGCGCCGCGGCCCCGGCTCTTCTTCGAGTATCCGTACCGCCACGGCCTGGGCATCCGCTTCGGCCTGCAGCCTGAGTAATGCCTTGGCCACTGCCAGGGCACATTCTTCCGGCCCCTGAGCCGCCGAGAGTTGCAGTAGGATCATCAGCAGCACCCTCCGCGCGTCTTGTAGGTGAGCACCGGTTTCAGCCGTGCCAGCACGCGAACCAACCCCGCTTCACGCAAGGCACCCACCACCGAGTCGATAGCCTTGTAGGCCTCCGGCGCTTCCTCGTAGATCAGCGCCCGGTCGGCGCAGATCACGCGGCTGCCCAGTGCCGTACGACTCAGTTGCTCGACGCTGTAGCGCGAGGCGAGGCGGTCCTTGCACTCGCTGCGCATCCATTTGCGTCCGGCGCCATGGGCCAGGGACAACAGGCTGCGCTCGTCGGCGATCGGCTGTACCAAGTAGCTGTAGTCGCCGCGCGAACCAGGGATCACCACCGCCCCCTGATCCGACGGTGTGGCGCCTTTGCGGTGCAGCCAACCATCGAGCCCGTCGACCTGCGCTGGCGACACCAGGTTGTGGTTGATGTCGAGCAGTACATCGCCATCGGCACGCAAGCGGTCGAGCATGCGCCGGGCAATCAGCTGACGGTTGGCTTCGGCAAAACGCAGCGCGCCGTCGTGCCGGCCCAGGTAATGAGTGCTGGCCTCGCTGCCCGCCTCCAGTCCGTGATGACCGAACAGGTCGACCTGCTCACGCAAGATCGCCTCGCCCAAACCACGCGAGCCGCTGTGCACCAGCAACAGCAGGTGTTTGCGCTCGATGCCCAAGGCTGCCAGGGCCGCATCGTCGTAGTTTTCATCGAGTTGCTGCAGCTCGGCGAAGTGGTTACCACCACCAATGGTGCCTAGAGAACGCTCGTGCCCCGTGGCAGGCAAACCGAAGCTGGCGACGGCCTCCTGCCACGTCTCGTCGAGCGGCAGGTCGAGGTTGCCAAGGCGTTTCTCCAGCTTGTCCAGATGCAGCTTGGCGGTCGGGATGTCCGTGCGCCACAGCGCCATGCCACAGCCGATGTCATTGCCGACCAGTGCCGGGTACAAACGCCCCACGGAAAAGAATGCCGCGCCGACCGGATAGCCACGCCCCGGATGCAGGTCCGGCATGCCGGCCACCCGATGCATGCCCCCTAGGCGAGCGGTGGTTTCGAGTTGTTGGATCGCTTTTCCTTCGATCCAGGTGTCGTCCGCGGCGACCAATACGGCGCCGTCGGACAAATTGCGAATGCAAGTGCCCATAGTCCAATCCTGATGGGTTGAAACAAAAAGATGTTCGGATTGGCAGGCCAGAGGCCGGGCGTTGCGGTACCGCTAACGAGTAGCGGCGAATGCGATCAAGCCAGGCGCGACCTGCAAAGGGTGATCAACTGTTGCATGATGTACCTCCTTTGCTGTCGGGTGAGAGAAGGCGGGCATCTTAGGTGTGCAATTGCCACCTTGCAACAACCTTGATCACGTTTTTACCAGGAGAACAACGTCATGGCCGAAAAACCTGACCGCTCCGCGGTACAAAAAACAATACACTGGCGGTACAGTGCCCAGCTCCCACCCATTTCGCCAAGTTACGCTAAACACCAGTAACCACGCTACTTCCAGCTAACTATGCCTGCGCTAAGCTACGCACGGTTTCACTGGGTTTGCAGCGTCTCCAGGCAACTCATAATCCTTTGATCCACGGTTCGAGTCCGTGTGGGCCCACCAGACACCAAAAAGCCGCGCGAATGCGCGGCTTTTTCTTGGGCGGCTGTTTGGCGAACCCGGTCTTCCCGAGTGCAATGCTCGGAAGATTACCGCGAAAGCTGTAGGCAATTTCTGAAGGTGTGATTGGCGATGGTTGGTTGCATTGATCGAGTGTATTCCCGCAGATAGCCTCTGACATTCAGCAACCTGGCTTGAGTGCCTGATCAACTGCCACCCGACGAAACCATCTATGCAAAAACTGGCATTCCCGCCGATCGCTCAGTCAGCAAAAGACTTGCAACGCAAGACGGTTGAACCTGGGCTTGCCCTTAACATACCCGCCATGCCTATGGTTGCGTCAGCAGCTATGCACAAATTGAGCGGGTTTTCTTTGCCCTGCATTTTGGGCACGCTCAATCCGCGAATCGAACCCCATGAAAATGCCGCGCCAATGCGCGGCATTTTCATGTCTGCGTCTCAGCCCTTACCGCGGCAACGCATACGCAATCACATAATCCCCGCGATCCGTCGACTGCCGGGCCCCGCCCGCCGTCAGCAGGATGTACTGCCTTCCGGTCTTGGGCGACACGTAGGTCATCGGCCCCGACTGGCTGCCCACCGGCAGGCGGGATTTCCAGATTTCGTCGCCGGTACCGGTGTCGAAGGCGCGCAGGTAGAAGTCCTGGGTGCCGGCGAAGAACAGCAGGCCGGACTGGGTGGCGAGCGAGGCGCCCAGGGTCGGCATGCCGATCGGGATCGGCAGGTGCATGCGGATGCCCAGCGGCCCGGTGTCCTGCACGGTGCCGACCGGCACCTGCCAGACCAGTTTCCGGGTCTTCAGGTCGATGGCGGACATGGTGCCGAACGGCGGCTTCTGGCACGGAATGCCCGCCGCCGACAGGAAGCGCTCGCGCATCGCGCCGAACGGTGTGCCCTCCTGCGGCACCACGCCCATCTCGATGCCGCTGGCGCCGGCGGCGATTCGGTTGCGCGGGATCATGTAGTTGGCCAGGCCCAGGCGCATGTCGTTGACGAACATGTAATGGGAGTTCGGATCCACCGACACGCTGCCCCAGTTCATGCCCCCGAGGGAGCCGGGGAACTGCAAGGCGCGATCCATGCCCGGCGGGGTGTAGACGCCTTCGTGGCGCATGCCCTTGAACTGGATGCGGCACATCAGTTGATCGAACGGCGTGGCGCCCCACATGTCGGATTCGGTCAGGGTCTGGTTGCCGATGGAGGGCATTTCCACCGAGAACGGCTGGGTCGGCGAATAGCGTTCGCCGGGCACGTTGCCTTGCGGCACCTTGCGTTCTTCGACGCGGGCGATCGGTTTGCCGGTCTCGCGGTTGAGCAGGAAGATCTCACCCTGCTTGGTCACCTGCGCCAGCGCCGGCTGCGTACCGCCCCGGTCGTCCGGCAGGTCGTACAGCAGCGGCTGCGCCGGCAGGTCGAAGTCCCACAGGTCGTGGTGGGTGGTCTGGAAGTGCCAGCGCACCTGGCCGGTCCTCACGTCGAGGGCGACGATGGAGGAACTCCACTTGTCGTCGAATTCGGTGCGCTGGCCGCCGAAGAAGTCCGGGGTGGCGTTGCCGGTCGGCAGGTAGACCAGCCCGAGTTTGGCGTCGTAGGACATGGCCGACCACACGTTCGGCGTGCCCCGGGTGTAGGTCTCACCGGGTGGCGGGCGTTTGGTGATGTTCGGGTTGCCCGGATCCCAGGCCCACACCAGCTCGCCGCTGCGCACGTCGTAGGCGCGGATGACGCCCGGGGGCTCGCCCGTGGAGTAGTTGTCGGCCACTCGGCCGCCGATGATCACCACGTCGCCGGCCACCAGCGGGGTCGAGGTCTGCTGGTAGTAGCCCGGTTTGACTTCGCCCATGTCGGTCTTCAGGTCGACGGTGCCTTTGTCGCCGAAATCGGCGCAGGGCTCGCCGGTTTCGGCGTTGATCGCAATCAGGCGCGCATCGCCGGTCGGCAGGAACAGACGTTTCGCACAGGCTGCCGGGGCAGCGGCCGACGCGCCCGAAGTCGTTTCGAAGTAGCCCAATCCCCGGCAGCGCTGCCAGTTCGGCGCGCTGCCCTGGGGATCGAATTTCCAGCGCTGGGTGCCGGTATCGGCATCGAGGGCGAAGACTTTGCCGTAGGCGGTGCAGGTGTAGACCGTGTCGCCGATCTGCAGCGGAGTGTTCTGGTCTTCTGCGCCGGCGCCGGTGCTCTGCGGGATGTCGCCGGTGTGAAAGGTCCAGGCCACCTGGAGCTTGTCGACGTTGGCCTTGTTGATCTGGTCCAGCGCGGCAAAGCGGTTGCCGGCGGTGGTGTTGCCCCAGTGGGCCCAGTCCTTCTGCTCCGTGCCCGGCACGACCGGGGTGACGGCCGGCACGCTGGAGGCTTCGACCACATGGGTCGGCACGAACATGTAGGCCAGGCTCGCGGCGATGCCGACGCCCAGCACGCCCGCCAGCCCGTAGGTGCCTCGCCCCACCTTGGTGCCGGAGACCCGCGCCAGCGTCGGGTAGACCAGCGCCACAACGAAGCCGATCACGGCGAAGGTCAGCACGCGGGAAACCAGAGGCCAGTACTCCAGGCCAGCGTCCCACACGGCCCAGATCACGGTGAGGATCAACGCGACGCCGTACAGCCATGCCCCTTGCCGTTGGCCACGGGCGATCATTGCCCCGGACACCAGCATCGCCAGGCCCATCAGCAAAAAGTACGCGCTGCCGCCCAAGATGACGAGCCAGCCACCGCCGCCGGCCAGGCCGAGCCCGATCAAGGCAATCAACACACCCAGACCGCGCAGCAGCCATTTGCTGCCGGCGGCAGCCCCAGAATTGTTCATGTCGGACACGTTTTCCCATTTGTGACAAGGGCGGAATAATGTACCGGACGGTTACTTATGGCAATTTGTCGCAATAGAAATGAACCGGATAGTCCAAAAAACCGTTCGATTATCGGACGTAAGCGCTCTCCCGCCTGAATCTGTAACATGCAGCCCATCAGTCCGCGCCCCTGGAGACGCCCTTTGCCTGACATCCGCCCGCCCGTGCTCGACGAAATCGACCGCCAACTGATCGCCGCCCTGCAAATCAACGCCCGCGAGAGCGTGGCGATGCTTGCGCGGCACTTGGGTATCGCCCGCACCACCGTGACGTCACGGCTGGCGCGGCTGGAAAAGGCCAAGGTCATCACCGGTTACGGCGTGCGCCTGGGTCAGCGGGTGGTGGACGGCGGATTGCAGGCGTATGTGGGCATCACCGTGCAGCCGCGCTCCGGTAAAGAGGTGCTGCGCCGGCTCAGCGCCATGGCGCAGGTGCAGCAACTGTGCGCGGTGAGTGGCGAATTTGATTATGTGGCGTGGCTGCGCACCGAATCGCCGGAGCAGCTGGATCAGTTGCTCGACCAGATCGGCAGCGTGGACGGGGTGGAGAAGACGACCACGTCGATCATCCTGAGCAGCAAGATTGACCGGGGGCAGCCGGTTTGACCGCCGGGCTTGGCATTTTGGCTGCGCGGTCGGGCCTCATCGCGAGCAGGCTCCCGTCCGCACTGGTCACTATGCACATTGAGTTCGTCATATCGACTTATAAAACAGCATAACGACGACACTTTGCGTCTTATTAACGTGTTCTGCGCTCCCTAGAATGGCCGGCATCTTTTCCTATACTCAGACGCTCATCCGGCGTCGGGTCGCCAGCAAGGTCAGCCATGAACAAGAACAATCGCCATCCTGCAGACGGTAAAAAACCGGTCACCATCTTCGGCCCGGACTTCCCATTCGCCTTCGACGACTGGATCGAACACCCGGCCGGCCTGGGCAGCATTCCCGAGCAGCACCACGGCGCGGAAGTGGCGATCGTCGGCGCCGGCATCGCCGGGCTGGTGGCCGCGTACGAACTGATGAAGCTGGGCCTCAAGCCGGTGGTCTACGAGGCCTCGAAGCTGGGCGGCCGCCTGCGCTCCCAGGCGTTCAACGGCACCGACGGCATCGTCGCGGAACTGGGCGGGATGCGTTTCCCGGTGTCGTCCACCGCGTTCTACCACTATGTCGACAAGCTCGGCCTGGAAACCAAGCCCTTCCCCAACCCGCTGACGCCGGCTTCCGGCAGCACCGTGATCGACCTGGAAGGCAAGACCCATTACGCACAGAAACTGGCGGATCTTCCTGCACTGTTCCAGGAAGTGGCCGACGCCTGGGCCGACGCCCTGGAAGACGGCGCGCGCTTCGGCGAGATCCAGCAGGCGATCCGCGACCGCGACGTGCCGCGCCTCAAGGAACTGTGGAACACCCTCGTGCCGCTGTGGGACGACCGCACGTTCTATGACTTCGTCGCCTCGTCCAAGGCGTTCGCCAAACTGTCGTTCCACCACCGCGAAGTGTTCGGCCAGGTCGGTTTCGGCACCGGCGGCTGGGACTCGGACTTCCCCAACTCGATGCTGGAAATCTTCCGCGTGGTGATGACCAACTGCGACGATCACCAGCACCTGGTGGTCGGCGGCGTGGAACAGGTGCCGCAAGGCATCTGGCGGCACGTGCCGGAGCGCTGCGTGCACTGGCCGCAAGGCACCAGCCTGAAATCGCTGCACCGCGGCGCGCCGCGCTCGGGCGTGAAGAAGATCGCCCACGCGCCGGGCGGCCGCTTCGCCGTCACCGACAACAACGGCGACACCCGCGAGTACGCCGCCGTGCTGACCACCTGCCAGAGCTGGCTGCTGACCACCCAGATCGAGTGCGAAGAATCCCTGTTCTCGCAAAAGATGTGGATGGCCCTCGACCGCACCCGCTACATGCAGTCGTCGAAGACCTTCGTGATGGTCGACCGGCCGTTCTGGAAGGACAAGGATCCGGAAACCGGCCGCGACCTGATGAGCATGACCCTCACCGACCGCCTCACCCGCGGCACGTACCTGTTCGACAACGGCGACGACAAGCCGGGCGTGATCTGCCTGTCGTACTCGTGGATGAGCGACGCGTTGAAGATGCTCCCGCACCCGGTGGAAAAGCGCGTGAAACTGGCGCTGGATGCGTTGAAGAAGATCTACCCGAAGGTCGACATCGCCTCGCGCATCATCGGCGATCCGATCACCGTGTCGTGGGAAGCCGACCCGCACTTCCTCGGCGCCTTCAAAGGCGCCCTGCCCGGCCACTACCGCTACAACCAGCGCATGTACGCGCATTTCATGCAGGACGAGATGCCGGCCGAGCAGCGCGGGATCTTCATCGCCGGGGACGACGTGTCTTGGACGCCGGCGTGGGTCGAAGGCGCGGTGCAGACTTCGCTCAACGCGGTGTGGGGAATCATGAAACACTTCGGCGGCGCCACCCATAAAGAGAACCCGGGCCCGGGTGACGTGTTCAAAGACATCGGCCCTGTCGCCTTGCCCGAGTAAGAGGAATCCCTGATGCGCGTAGCCCTTTACCAATGTCCGCCGCAGCCGCTGGAGCCGGCCGCCAACCTGCAGCGCCTCCAGCGAGTGGCGATGGAGGCCAAGGGCGCCGACCTGCTGGTGCTGCCGGAAATGTTCATGACCGGCTACAACATCGGCCAGGAAGCGGTCGGTACGCTGGCCGAGGTCTACAACGGCGAATGGGCGCAACAGATCGGACGGATCGCCAAGGCGGCCGGCCTGGCGATCCTGTACGGCTACCCGGAACGCACCGTCGACGGGCAGATCTACAACGCCGTGCAGTTGATCGACGCCCAGGGCGAGCGCCTGTGCAACTACCGCAAGACGCACCTGTTCGGCGATCTCGACCGGTCGATGTTCAGCCCCGGCGAAGATGATTTCCCCATCGTCGAGCTCAACGGCTGGAAGCTCGGTTTCCTGATCTGCTACGACGTGGAGTTCCCGGAGAACGCCCGGCGCCTGGCCCTGCAAGGCGCCGAGCTGATCCTGGTGCCGACGGCGAACATGGTGCCGTACGACTTCATCGCCGACGTCACCGTCCGTTCCCGCGCCTTCGAAAACCAGTGCTACGTGGCCTACGCCAATTACTGCGGCCACGAAGGCGACATCCACTACTGCGGCCAGAGCAGCATCGCCGCGCCCGACGGCAGCCGCATCGCCTTGGCCGGGCTGGACGAAGCCTTGATCGTCGGCGAGTTGGACCGGCGCCTGATGGCCGATTCCCGCGCCGCCAACCGCTACTTCACCGACCGTCGCCCCGAGCTGTACGACGCACTGAACAAACGCTGACCCCGCGTAATCCGCTAGCATGGGCACCTCACCGTTCTGGAAGTGCCCATGCCTGCGCCGACTCATCCCCGCCCCCACACCGAAACCCTGGCCAACGGCTTGCGCGTGACCCTGCGCCATGTGCCCGGCCTGACGCGCAGCGCCGCCGTGCTGCGGGTGGCCGCCGGCAGCCATGACGTGCCGTTAGCATGGCCGGGAATGGCGCATTTCCTGGAGCATCTGCTGTTTCTCGGCACCGAGCGCTTTCCTGCGCACGATGGGCTGATGGCCTACGTGCAGAGCCACGGCGGCCAGGTGAACGCCAGCACCCGCGAACGCACCACGGACTTTTTCGTTGAGCTGCCGACCGCGTCCTTCACCGGCGGGCTTGAGCGTCTGTCGGACATGCTCGCCCATCCCTGCATGAATCCGGACGATCAGTTGCGCGAACGGGAAGTGCTGCACGCGGAATTCGTCGCCTGGTCGCAGGATGCGGCGGCCCAGCAGCAACAGGCGCTGTACGCAGGTTTGGCGGCCGACCATCCGCTGCGCGGGTTCCATGCCGGCAACCGGGACAGCCTGGCGGTGACGCAGACAGAATTTCAGCAGGCGCTGAAGGCCTTCCATCAGCGCTGCTACCGCACCGGCCAGATGACCCTGAGCCTGGTCGGCCCGCAGAGCCTCGAAGCGTTGCAGGCACTGGCCCGGCAGTTCGCCGCGGCGCTGCCGGCTGGGGATAACATTGCCCAGACGGCTCCCGTGCCCTTGATGGCCGGCTCGGCGAAAAGTTATCAACAGGCCGGCGAAGGGCGACTGCACCAGTTGTTCGCTCTTGAGGGCCTGCCGGACGAATCCGCCGAAGCGCTGGCGTTCCTCTGCCATTGGCTGAACAACGCCAAGCCCGGCGGGCTGCTCGCCCACCTGCGCCATCAGGGATTGGCGCAAGGCCTGAAGGCCGAGCCGCTGTACCGCTTCGGCGGGCAAGCCTTGCTGCATGTGCAGTTCAGCGCGCCCGCCGCTGGCGCCGACACCCTCGTCGAAGCGCTGCACGACTGGTTGAGCTTCTTTGCCGCGCAGCGGGACTGGCCGGCGTTGCGCAAGGAATACGCGACGCTGCTGCAACGCCGGCAACAGGTCAGCGGTGCGCTGCAATCGGCTCGGGCGGACAGCGAGCAATTGGAAAGCGGCCTGTCCGATGCCGGCGCCGCAGCGCTGGAGCAAGTTCTCCGTCAGCTCGGCGTTGTGGATAACTTCAGCGACCGCTGGCATCTGCCCGCCGCCAATCCGTTCCTGCGCGAGGCGCCGCCCCTGGCCAACGCCAACCTGATCCGCGGCCAGACCAGCGCCCACCGCGGCCTGCGCACCTTTGCCCAGGACCGTTCGCGCAGCCGCCGGGAGCGCTCAGCGATGCAGTTCAGCCAGGCCTTGCCGGATACCGGCGAAGAAGGCGCGGTGTTTCTGCGCTGGGCGCTCGCATCGGCCCCGGCCGATGGGCTGCCGGCGAAGCTGCAACGGGCGCTGGAAGACGTGAGCGAGGACGCGCGTCAGGCCGGGGTCGAGCTGACCTTCGCGACAACGGGGAATCAATGGCTGCTGAAACTCACCGGCCTGCAGGAGCCGATGCCGGCGGTTCTCGAGTCTGCGCTGCAAACGCTGACGCAAACGGCCGGCGATGTCCTGCCGGCCGAACCGGACGGGCCGTTGATGCCGATCCGCCAGTTGCTCAAGGCGTTGCCGGAGCAAGGCCTGGCATCCGCCGGCAGCGCTGACGACGCCGCGCACCTGTGGACAACGGCGCGCTGGGACGGTCTGGCCCTCGGCCTCAACGCCAGGACGCAGTCGGCCATGGGCCTGGCCCTGAGCCGAATCCCGGGCACCGCGGACAATCAATTGCCGCCGCTGCCGGCGATCAACGGCGAACGGCTCTGGGCTCACCTCGACACCGCATCCAGCGAGCACGCGCTGCTGCTGTTCTGCCCGGCCGCCCGCCACGGACTCGACGACGAAGCGGCCTGGCGCCTGCTGGCCCACATCGGCCAGACGCCGTTCTACCAACGCCTGCGGGTCGAGCTGCAATTGGGTTATGCCGTGTTCAGCGGGATCCGCTCGGTGCACGGCCAGACCGGGCTGCTGTTCGGCGTGCAGTCGCCGAGCGTTGCGCCGGCCGGGTTGCTCGAACACATCCGGCAGTTCATGGACACGCTCGCGGCGCTCGTCGCAAACCTCGACGATCAAGCGTTCCTGCAACAGCGCCAGGCGCTGGCCGATCAGTTCGGCGCCGCAAGCCTCGCCCTGAAGGACGCCGCCGAGCTGCTGTGGCAGGCCAGGCTGGCCGGCCATCCGTCGGATTATCTGACGCAGTTGGCCGCCGCCCTCGAGCGCCTGGAGCGCCCGGCCCTGCTCGCCGCCGCGCAGCGCCTGATCCGGGCCGAAGGCGGCTGGCGCTGCCTGGCCAACAGCCCTTCGCCGGGCGAGCCGTGGCGAACGGCAGAATGATCATTACCTGAGCTGCAATGAGCTTTCTCGCAGATTCACGGGCAAAGCCTCTGAAATTTTGAGTAACATAGCCGCCTAACTATTTTGAACGTCATTGCGCTGCCGTGGACTATACCTATGGATAGCGCTGTCTCAACCACCCGAAACCCATTGAGGAGTCACCTTATGTCCTGGACCAAACCGGCCTACACCGACCTGCGCATCGGCTTCGAAGTCACCATGTACTTCGCCAGCCGCTGAGTCCTGCCCCAGGCAGAACACAGCAGTGCAACGCCTCGGCCCGCCGGGGCGTTTTGTTTTCCGCGTTGAAATGATGGAGCGCTCATGTTTGTCCAGATTCTGGGTTCGGCCGCCGGCGGCGGTTTTCCGCAGTGGAACTGCAACTGCGTCAACTGCGCCGGTTTTCGTGACGGCAGCCTGAATGCCCGGGCCCGCACCCAATCGTCCATCGCGATCTCCGACGACGGCGTGAACTGGGTGCTGTGCAACGCCTCGCCGGACATCCGCGCCCAGCTCCAGGGCTTCGCCCCGATGCAGCCGGGCCGGGCCCTGCGCGACACCGGCATCGGCGCGATCATCCTGATGGACAGCCAGATCGACCACACCACCGGCCTGCTCAGCCTGCGCGAAGGCTGCCCGCACCAGGTCTGGTGCACAGACATGGTCCACGAAGACCTGAGCACCGGTTTCCCGCTGTTCACCATGCTCAAGCACTGGAACGGCGGCCTGGACTGGAACCGCATCGAGCTCGACCAGAGCTTCACCATCGCCGCCTGCCCGAACCTGCGCTTCACCCCGCTGCCCCTGCGCAGCGCCGCGCCGCCGTACTCGCCGCACCGCTTCGACCCGCACCCGGGCGACAACATCGGCCTGATCGTCGAAGACCTGAACACCGGCGGCAAGCTGTTCTACGCCCCGGGGCTGGGCAAGGTCGATGCGCCCCTGCTGGAGATCATGGCCGGCAGCGACTGCGTGCTGGTGGACGGCACGCTGTGGGACGACGACGAGATGCAGCGCCGCGGCGTCGGCACCCGCACCGGCCGCGAGATGGGCCACCTGGCCCAGAACGGCCCCGGCGGCATGCTCGAAGTGCTGGAGCAATTGCCCCGGCAGCGCAAGGTGCTCATCCACATCAACAACACCAACCCGATCCTCGACGAGGATTCGCCGGAGCGGGCGGAGCTGGCGCGGCGCGAGGTCGAAGTGGCCTATGACGGCATGAGCCTGGTGCTGTAGTCGATGGCATCATCGCTGGCCAGCCAGCTCCCGCAAGGTTCCGTGGTGCACACAAAACCTGTGGGAGCAGGCTTGCCGGCGAAGGCGTCCTGACAGGCCCCCAAGAATCCAACGGTTGTTCCCGGAGAACCGACATGACCGACACCCCGATGTCCCCCGCCGAATTCGAGGCGGCGCTGCGCGCCAAGGGCGCCTATTACCACATCCATCACCCGTACCACGTGGCGATGTATGAAGGCCGCGCCACCCGCGAGCAGATACAGGGCTGGGTCGCCAACCGCTTCTACTATCAGGTGAACATTCCCCTGAAGGACGCGGCGATCCTGGCCAACTGCCCGGACCGCGAGATCCGCCGCGAGTGGATCCAGCGCCTGCTCGACCACGACGGCGCGCCCGGCGAGGACGGCGGCATCGAAGCCTGGCTGCGCCTGGGCCAAGCGGTCGGCCTCGACCCGGATCAGTTGCGTTCCCAGGAACTGGTGCTGCCCGGCGTGCGCTTCGCGGTCGACGCCTACGTCAACTTCGCCCGCCGCGCCAGTTGGCAGGAAGCCGCCAGCAGCTCGCTGACCGAGCTGTTCGCGCCGCAGATCCACCAGTCGCGCCTCGACAGCTGGCCCCAGCATTACCCGTGGATCGACCCGGCCGGCTACGAATACTTCCGCACCCGCCTGGGCCAGGCGCGTCGGGACGTGGAACACGGCCTGGCGATCACCCTGGAGCACTACAGGACCCGCGAGGGCCAGGAACGCATGCTGGAAATTCTCCAGTTCAAACTGGACATCCTTTGGAGCATGCTCGACGCCATGAGCATGGCCTACGAACTGAACCGCCCGCCGTATCACAGCGTGACCGGAGAACGGGTCTGGCATAAAGGAATCACCCTATGAGCTTCGACCGCAGCCTGACCCCGCACTGGCGCCCCGGCTACCGCTTCCAGTACGAGCCGGCGCAGAAAGGCCACGTGCTGCTGTACCCCGAAGGCATGATCAAGCTCAACGACAGCGCCGCGCTGATCGGCGGCCTGATCGATGGCGAGCGGAATGTCGCCGCGATCATCGACACCCTCGCGCAGCAGTTCCCCGGCGTGCCGGAGCTCGGTGACGACATCGAGCAATTCATGGAGGTTGCCCGTGCAGAGCACTGGATCACCCTTGCCTGAACCATCGGTGCAGGTGCCGCCCACACCCGAGGTCGGCCTGCCGCTGTGGCTGCTCGCCGAGCTGACCTACCGCTGCCCGCTGCAATGCCCGTACTGCTCCAACCCGCTGGACTTCGCGCAGCAGGGCCAGGAACTGAGCACCGAACAGTGGTTCAAGGTGTTCCGCGAGGCGCGGGAAATGGGCGCGGCGCAACTGGGCTTTTCCGGGGGCGAGCCGCTGGTGCGCCAGGACCTCGCCGAACTGATCGGCGAGGCGCGCAAGCTGGGCTTCTACACCAACCTGATCACCTCCGGCATCGGCCTCACCGAGCAGAAGATCAGCGACTTCAAGAAAGCCGGCCTCGACCACATCCAGATCAGCTTTCAGGCCAGCGACGAGCAGGTGAACAACCTGCTGGCCGGCTCGAAGAAGGCCTTCGCCCAGAAGCTGGAGATGGCCCGGGCGGTCAAGGCCCATGGCTATCCGATGGTGCTGAACTTCGTCACCCACCGGCACAACATCGACAAGATCGACCGCATCATCGAGCTGTGCCTGGCGCTGGAGGCGGACTTCGTCGAGCTCGCCACCTGCCAGTTCTACGGCTGGGCGCAGCTCAACCGCGTCGGCCTGCTGCCGACCCGCGAGCAACTGGTGCGCGCCGAACGCATCACCAACGAGTACCGCGCCAAACTGGAGGCCGAAGGGCACCCGTGCAAGTTGATCTTCGTCACCCCGGACTACTACGAAGAACGCCCCAAGGCCTGCATGAACGGCTGGGGCAGCCTGTTCCTGACGGTCACGCCGGACGGCACCGCCCTGCCCTGCCACGGCGCCCGGCAGTTGCCGGTGCAGTTCCCCAATGTGCGCGACCACAGCATGCAGCACATCTGGTACGACTCGTTCGGCTTCAACCGCTTTCGCGGCTACGACTGGATGCCCGAGCCGTGCCGCTCCTGCGACGAGAAGGAACAGGACTTCGGCGGCTGCCGCTGCCAGGCCTTCATGCTCACCGGCGATGCGAGCAACGCCGACCCGGTGTGCAGCAAGTCCACACACCACGGCGTGATCCTGGCCGCCCGCGAAGAGGCCGAGCACGCCACCCAGACCATCGACCAACTGGCCTTTCGCAATGAACGAAACTCGCGCCTCATCGCCAAGGGCTGAACCTTTCAGCGCCACCGCCGCCGTCACCGCCGGGGTGGATTTCGCCGAGCTGCAGCTGGGCGCCCTCGGCCTGTTCTGGAACGAATACCGCCCCCAGGACGCCGCGTGCCGGATCTGGCACTGGCGGGACGGGCAGGCCCGATGCCTGACCCCGCCCGGGTTCAGCGTGCGCAGCCGCGTGTACGAATACGGCGGCGGGGCGTTTTGCCTGACGGATGACGGAGTGGTGTTCGTCAACGAGGCGGATCAGCAGCTGTACCGCCAGACGCTGGAAGGGGCGCCCGAAGCGCTGACCTCCGGCGAGTGCCGCTATGGCGACCTGGGTTTCCATGACGGCCAGGTGCTGGCGGTCGAAGAGCAGCGCGATCGGCACCGTCTGGTGGCCGTCGGTCTGGCTGACGGCCATCGGCAGGTGCTGGCCAAAGGCGCGGACTTCTACGCCGCGCCGATCCTGAGCCCCGACGGCCGGCGCCTGGCCTGGATCGAGTGGAGCCGGCCGCATCAGCCGTGGACGTCGACCCGGTTGATGGTGGCCGAACGCACGGCGCAGGGCTTTGCCGCAGCACGCTGCATCGCCGGGGACGGGCCTGAAGAGTCGATCCAGCAACCGCGCTTCGATGCGGACGGACGGCTGGGGTGCCTGACCGACCGTGGCGGGCATTGGCAGCCATGGGTCGAGTCCGCGCAGGGCTTGCAGCCATTGGCCAGCGCCGAGGCCGACCACGCCCCGGCGCCCTGGCAGATGGGCGGCTGCACCTGGCTGCCGCAGGGCGAGGCGTTTCTGGCCAGTTGGAGCGAAGGCGGCTTCGGTCGTCTGGCACTCGATGGCGAAGACTTCACCGGCGATTACAGCCGCTTCCGTCATCTCGCGTTGGATGAGCGCCGTATCTACGCCATCGCCGCTTCCCCGGTCAGCCCCTCGGCGGTCATCGCCATCGACCGGGCCTCCCGCGCCGTGACCGTGCTGGCCGGCGGCGCTGCGCCGCTGCCCGCCGAACACATCAGCCAACCGCAGACCCTGCGCTACCCCAGCGCTGGCGGCGAGGCCCACGGCTTCTTCTACCCGGCCATGAACGGCGACGCCCGACCGCCGCTGGTGGTGTTCATCCACGGCGGCCCCACATCGGCCTGCTACCCGATCCTCGATCCGCGCATCCAGTACTGGACGCAACGCGGCTTCGCCGTCGCCGACCTCAACTACCGGGGCAGCAGCGGCTACGGCCGTGAGTATCGGCAGGCTCTGCACCTGAACTGGGGCGAGGTGGATGTCGAGGATGCCTGCGCGGTGGTGGCTTACTTGTCCGGACGCGGCATGATCGACGGCGAACGTGCGTTCATTCGCGGCGGCAGCGCCGGCGGCTACACCACCTTGTGCGCCCTGGCGTTCCACCGGGTGTTCCGCGCCGGGGCCAGCCTGTACGGGGTCAGCGACCCGGTGGCGCTGGGCCGGGCGACCCACAAGTTCGAGGGCGACTACCTCGACTGGCTGATCGGCGATCCGCAGCGGGACGCCGAACGCTACGCCGCCCGCACGCCCCTGCTGCATGCGGGCAACATCGGCGTGCCGGTGATTTTCTTTCAGGGTGAGCTGGATGCGGTCGTGGTGCCGCAGCAGACCCGCGACATGGTCGCGGCGCTGGAGCGCAACGGCATCCCGGTCGAGGCGCACTACTACGCCGATGAGCGCCACGGCTTCCGCCGCGCCGCCAACCAGGCCCATGCGCTGGAGCAGGAATGGGCGTTCTATCGGCGGTTGATGGATTCGACGGACTGACCCCACCGCGAGCAGGCTCGCGATGGGGTCAGTCAGGCGCCGAAGCGCTCAACGCTTGGCGATGATGTACACCGCGTGCACGATCCCCGGAATGTACCCGCACAACGTCAACAGAATGTTCAGCCAGAACGCGCCGCCGAACCCGACCTGAAGGAACACCCCCAGCGGCGGCAGGATGATGGCGATGATGATGCGGATGAAGTCCATGGGCAGCTCCTGATCGGGTTGGGGTCGGCGCAAGCCGTACAAGCCAATCGACCGGCGCCCCAGGTCCGGGGTTCAGTGCAATCGCCGCCCACGACGAAAAAAAACGCCCCACGCGAAAAGAATCAGGCGTGAGGCGTGCGTTATACCGCGAGACGGTTCTTGAATTCGGGTGGGACACTCAGCTCAGACGGCAATCCCTTTGCGGCATTGCACCTGCGCCGTGCGCACCCGGGAGAAGGCCCGGGCCAGGCGCACCAGCATCTCGTCGATGTTGGCCTGACTGACCGTCAGCGCCGGGGTGAAGCGCAGGCAGTCCGGTTGCGGCGCGTTGAGCAGCAGGCCTTCATGCAAAGCGGCTTTGACGACAGCATCCGCCGATTCGTCCGACAGGCTCAGCCCCCAGAACAGACCCTGACCGCGCAGCTCGCCGTGCCCGTAACGGTGCGCAAGCCGAGCCAGGCCTTCGCGCAGGTGCTGGCCGTTGTCGTTCACGTGCTGGAGAAAGGCGCGATCCTGCACGCAGTCGAGCACCACCAGCCCGGCAGCGGTCATCAGCGCATTGCCGTGATGGGTGCCGCCCAGTTCGCCGGCGTCGAAGCAGCACGCGGTGCCCCGCGCCAGCAGGGCCGCCAGCGGCACGCCGCCGCCGAGGCCCTTGCCGAGCACGACGATGTCGGCGCGCACCCCAAAGGCCTGCTCTGCGAGCAAGGTGCCGCAGCGGCCGATGCCGGTCTGCACCTCATCGAGGATCAGCAGGATGCCCAGCTCGCGGCACAGCCGCTCGACACCCTTGAGGTATTGCTCGCTGGCGGGAATCACTCCGGCATCGCTCTGGATCGGCTCAAGCATGATCGCCACGGTCTGCGCGTCCACCGCCGCGTGCAGCGCCGGCAGGTCATTGAACGGCACCAGGTCGAACCCCGGCAGCAGCGGTGCGAAACGGTTGGTCAGGTTGGCGCTGTCCGACGCCGAGATCGTCGCCAGGCTGCGCCCGTGGCAACCCTGGCGGGCCACGATGATCCGCGAGGCGCCGCCGCGGTGCCGTTGCCCCCATTTGCGCGCCAGTTTGATCGCCGCCTCGCAGGCTTCGCTGCCGCTGTTGAGCAGGTAGGCCTGATCGCTGGCGGTGCTGGCGCACAGCCGCTCGGCGAGGCTGAGCATGCCGCGGTTGAGCAGATTGAAGCCGGGGTTGATCAAGGCCTGGGCTTGCCCTGCGATGGCCTTGACCAGGGCCGAAGGGCTGTGGCCGAGGCTGTTGGCGCCGCCGGCCTGGGAAAAGTCCAGGTACGCGCGGTCGTTGCTGTCCCACAGCCACGAGCCTTGGCCGCGCACGAACACCTGCTGCGGACGTTCGACGCCGGACATCAGGCGTTCGGCGCTCAAGCCGTCGCCGGCTTCGGCCTGGCCGGCCTCGAAAGCCAGGTCATCGAGGCTCGGTGCCGGACGCCGCAAACCAAACAGTGTCATTGGAAAAAACCTCGCTCGAGGTTTTTTGAACTGCCTATGCAAACACGGTTGAAACAAACGCTGGTCATTGCCCTTTCCGGCCCTGCAAGCCCTGTGAATGCGGTTAGACTAGGCCGGTTCCCGACGTCGGGCCATTTCGATTTACCAGCATTTTCGATAAGTATTGCTTATGGATTTCAAACAACTGCGTTATTTCGTCGCGGTCTACGAGGAAGGGCACGTCGGGCGGGCAGCCGAGCGTCTGTCGATCTCCCAGCCGGCCCTGTCCCAGCAGATCCGTCAGCTCGAACAGCACCTCGACGTCACCCTGTTCGAGCGCAGCAGCAAACGCCTGCTGCCCACCCTCGCCGCCCACACCTTGTACAACCACGCCTTGCCGTTGCTCGACGGCCTGCAGCGGGCGCGGGAAGCCTTGGGCAACTTCAAGGGCCAGGCCCTGCGCACCCTGGCCATCGGCGTGCTGCAGACCGTGCACACCAGCCTGGTGCCGCAGATGCTCGAACGGGTGCGCAAGGCCCAGCCCCATCTGGTGGTGCAGATCTACGAACTGACGGGGCTGGAGATCGAACGGCGCCTGCTCAACGGCTCGCTGGACATCGGCATCAGCTACCTGCCGCCGCGTCAGCCGGGGCTGCATGGCGTGAAGCTGTACGAAGACGAACTGACGCTGGTCATCCCGGCGGATCATCCGTTGCGTGAATTCAAGAAAGTCTCGATGAGCCAGGCCGCCGAACTGCCGATGTTGCTGCTGGGGGAAGAGTTCCAGATCCGCCAGATCTGGCAGGCGCAGCTGACCCGCCTCGGGCGGCGCCCGCAGGTGCAGGCGGAGCTGAACAACATGGTGGGGATTCTCGACAGCCTGCACCACACGCGGCTGGCGACGGTGCTGCCTGGTCGCTCGCAACAGGAATACGACGATCAGGGCCTGCTGTGGAAACCGCTCAGCGAACCGCGGGTGCCGCTGACGGTGGGGCTGGTGTGCCGCGACGTGCAACGCCAGCAGGCTTCGATGACCTTGCTGCGAACATTGCTGGAAGAGGTGATGCAGCGGGAGGACCGCACGCTGTAGGCCGCAAGAGACCTCGATGCGGCATCAGGAAACTTTTCTGCGGGCATAAGAAAACCCCGCCGAAGCGGGGCTTTGCAGACTGTTTCCCTGACATCCATTTCACTCCGCCACCCTGGCAGAATCCTACGTGTCCGTGTTGTTGCTTTGCGCTTCCTGCGCGACGTCCATGGAAAGTAGATTAGCTCTGGATCCAATCTGCGGATAGGGGAGAAAAGCGGCACGTCATGTAAGCGAAAGCTTACATGACGCGAAAGGCTCAGAACTGCGCCGCGTCCAGCAGGTACAGCGACTCGCTGCCGGCCTTCACCGAGGCGCTCAGCGAGTGGATCCGCGGCAGCAGGCGGGCGAAGTAGAACCGCGCGGTGCCGAGCTTGCTCGCGTAGAAATCGTCCTGCGCCTCTTTGCCCAGCGAGGCCTTGGCCATCAACGCCCACATGTAGGCATAGGCGGTGTAACCGAACGCTTGCAGATATTCGACCGAGGCCGCACCGATTTCGTTCGGGTTGGTTTTCGAACGGTCCAGCAGCCACGACGTCAGTTCGTCGAGGGTATCGACCGCCGCGTTCAGCGGCTGGGTGAATTCGGCCAGGCCGGCGTCGGCGGTCGCGGTGAAGTGGCGGATCTCATCGGCAAACAGCTTGTAGAACGCACCGCCGCTGCCGACGATCTTGCGCCCCACCAGATCCAACGCCTGGATGCCGTTGGTGCCTTCGTAGATCTGGGTGATGCGCACGTCACGCACCAGTTGCTCCTGGCCCCACTCGCGGATGTAGCCGTGGCCGCCGAAGACCTGCTGGCCGTGGACGGTGGTCTCAAGGCCCAGGTCGGTGAGGAACGCCTTGGCCACCGGCGTCAGCAGCGCCACCAGGTCTTCCGCACGCTTGCGGGTCGTGGCGTCTTCGCTGAACTTGGCGGTGTCCAGTTGCATCGCCACATAGGTGGAGAACGCGCGGCCGCCTTCGTTCGAGGCTTTCATGGTCAGCAGCATCCGGCGCACGTCCGGGTGGACGATGATCGGGTCGGCGACCTTGTCCTTGTTCTGCGCGCCGGTCGGCGCACGGCTCTGCAGGCGGTCACGGGCGTATTCGAGGGCGTTCTGGTAGGAACGCTCGCCGGTGGCCAGGCCTTGGATGCCGACGCCCAGACGCTCGTAGTTCATCATGGTGAACATCGCGGCCAGGCCCTTGTTCGGCTCGCCGACCAGATAACCTTCGGCTTCGTCGAAGTTCATCACGCAGGTGGCGGAGGCCTGGATGCCCATCTTGTGCTCGATCGAGCCGCAATTGGCCGGGTTGCGCGCGCCCAGGCTGCCGTCGGCGTTGACCAGGAACTTCGGCACCAGGAACAGCGAAATGCCTTTCGGGCCCGCCGGCGCGTCCGGCAGCTTGGCCAGCACCAGGTGGATGATGTTCTCGGTCAGGTCGTGCTCGCCGCCGGTGATGAAGATCTTGGTGCCGCTGACCTTGTAGGTGCCGTCGGCCTGAGGCTCGGCCTTGGTGCGGATGATGCCCAGGTCCGTGCCGGCGTGCGGCTCGGTCAGGCACATGGAACCGGCCCAGACCCCGGCGTACATGTTCGGCAGGTACGCGGCCTTCAGCTCTTCGCTGGCGTGGGCGTTGATCGACAGGCAGGCGCCGGCGGTCAGCATCGGGTACAGGCCGAACGCGAGGCTGGCGGAGTTGACCATTTCCTCGACCTGGGCCGACACGGCCTTGGGCATGCCCATGCCGCCGTAGGCCGGATCGCCGCCGACGCCGACCCAGCCGCCTTCGGCGTAGGTCTGGTAAGCCTGCGGGAAACCGGCCGGCGTGGTGACGGCACCGTCGGCCCAATGGCAGCCTTCTTCGTCGGCGGCGCGGCTCAGGGGCGCGATGCATTTGCTGGTGACCTTGCCGGCCTCTTCGAGAATCGCTTCGACGGTCTCGGCGTCGACGGTCTCGGCCAGCGCCGGCAGTTCGGCCCAGAGCTTGGCGACCTCGAACACTTCATTGAGGACGAAGCGCATATCGCGCAGCGGCGCTTTGTAGTCAGCCATGGCAAACCTCGCAGGATCTAAACAGGTGATTCGTGGAGTGGTGGTTTCGTTGAGCCGGAGTGTACATCAACAACTTTTGCGACACATAGGGTCAACAGATGACCATTACGTAATTTTTGGTCACTGCATTCCGGATGTGAAGACCTTGCGGCGAGGGCGCTCGGTCCCTCGCCACAGGAGACGTCAGAGCGAGAACAGCTCCGCCGGCAGCTTCATCAGGCAGTCGCTGCCCGCCTCGACCGCGGCCCGATGCGCGGCGGTGCGCGGCAGCAGGCGCTTGAAATAAAACTCGCAGGTCGCCAGCTTGCCCCGGCAGAAATCGCCGTCGCCCTCGCCCGTGTCCAGTTGCGCCTGGGCCACCTGCGCCATGCGCAGCCATAGGTAAGCGAGCACGATGTAGCCGCTGTACATCAGATAGTCCACCGACGCGGCGCCCACCTCGTCCGGGTTCTTCATCGCCGCGCCGCCGACCAGAAGGGTCAGTTCGCCCCACTGCCGGTTGAGCAGATCGAGCTGCTCCACAAACCCGCCCAACTGCTCATGGCCTGCGTTGGCTTGACAGAACTTGTGCACGATCCGGGTGAACCCGCGCAACAGCTTGCCCTGGCTGCCGAGCACCTTGCGCCCGAGCAGGTCCAGGGCCTGGATGCCGTTGGTGCCTTCGTAGATCGGCGCGATCCGGCAGTCCCGCACCAACTGCTCCATGCCCCACTCGCGGATGAAGCCGTGGCCGCCGAACACCTGCATGCCGTGGTTGGTCACCTCCAGGCCGGTCTCGGTCATGAACGCCTTGCAGATCGGGGTGAGGAACGCCAACAGGTCTTCCGCTTCGCGGCGGGCGGCCTCGTCCCGGCTCAGGTGAGCGACGTCGAGCATCTGCGCGGTGAAGTAGGTCAGTGCGCGGTTGCCTTCGTTGAAGGCCTTCATGGTCAGCAGCATCCGCCGCACGTCCGGGTGGACGATGATCGGATCGGCCGGCCTGTCCGGTGCCTTGGCGCCGGTCAGCGAGCGCATCTGCAAGCGGTCGTTGGCGTAGCGGACCGCGCCCTGGAAGCTCGCCTCCCCCAGACACAGGCCTTGCATGCCGGTGCCGAGCCGCGCGTGGTTCATCATGGTGAACATGCAGTTCAGGCCCTTGTTCGGCTCGCCGATCAGAAAGCCTGTGGCCCCGTCGAAGTTCATCACGCAGGTGGCCGACGCCTTGATGCCCATCTTGTGCTCGATGGAGCCGCAAGTGACGCCGTTGCGCTCGCCCGCTTCACCTGCCGCATCCGGCAGGAACTTGGGCACGATGAACAGCGAAATGCCCTTGGTGCCGGCCGGCGCGTCCGGCAGCTTGGCCAGCACCAGGTGGATGATGTTGGCGCTCATGTCGTGCTCGCCGGCGGAGATGAAGATCTTGCTGCCGGTGACCGCGTAACTGCCGTCGGCCCGGGGCACGGCGCGGGTCTTGATCAGGCCCAGATCGGTGCCGCAATGGGCTTCGGTCAGGCACATGGTGCCGGTCCAGCGGCCGGCGGTGAGCGGGGTCAGGTACGTCCGCTTCTGCGCGTCGCTGCCGTGGGCGTGGATCGCCGACATGGCGCCGTGGGTCAAGCCCGGATACATGCCCCAGGAGGTGTTGCTGGAGGCGACCATCTCGCTGACCGCCAGCCCCAGCGAACTCGGCAGGCCCTGGCCGCCGTAGGCCGGATCCGCCGCCAGCCCGTGCCAGCCGCCTTCGACGTACTGTGCGAAGGCTTGCTTGAACCCTGTAGGCGTCGTCACCGTTCCGTTGTCGAAACGGCAGCCTTCTTCGTCGCCGCTGCGGTTGAGCGGCGCCAGAACGTTCTCACAGAATTTCGCGCCCTCTTCGAGGATCGCATGGACCATGTCCGGGCTGGCGTCTTGGGCGCCAAGGGCCGCGTAGTGGGCGTGGAAGTCGAAGACGTGGTCGATCAGAAAGCGCATGTCGCGCAAGGGGGCCTTGTACTCGGGCATGGTGCTTCTCCTTCAGCGGTTTTCCCCCAACCTACTGCCGGCCGCCCTGCCCCCACAATCAACGTACAGGCGCTGAATGCGCCGTCATCAGTCAGCCCGCTGCATTTTCCGTGCGCACCGCGCCGCGGCGGGTCTGCCCGAACGCCATCACGCAGTTGCGCCCTGCGCCCTTGGCGCTGTAGAGCGCCTGGTCGGCGGACTTGAGCACCTCTTCCGGCGTGCGCTGCTCCAGGCGCTCGGCCGCCCCGATGCTGATCGTGACCGACACGCTGGAGGCCCCGGAACCGCCTCGGCGCTGCCGGCCCTGATGGTCGTCCTGGGGACGGCTTTCCTGGTTGCGCAACTGAATGCTGTAGGACGCAATCGCCTCGCGGATGGCCTCCAGGTGCGGCATGCAGTCCTCCAGGCTCTTTCCGGCGAACACCACGGCGAACTCTTCGCCGCCGTAGCGGTAGGCCCTGCCGCCGCCGGTGACTTTCGACAGCTTGCTGGCCACCAGCCGCAGCACCTGGTCGCCCACGTCGTGGCCGTGGGTGTCGTTGAATTTCTTGAAGTGGTCGACGTCGGTCATCGCCAACACATAGTTGCGCCCCAGGCGCTGCATCCGCTCGTTCAGCGCCCGGCGCCCGGGCAGGCCGGTCAGCTCGTCGCGGAAGGCCATCTGGTAGGCCTCGTGGGCGACCGCGGCGGCGATCATCAGCATCACCTGGCTGCACATGATGTTCAGGGTGAACGGCAGGATGAAGGTCTTGGGCAGCATCCAGAACACCCCGAGCAGGCCCACCAGCTGCGCGGCGTGCAGCGGCCGCGGGTTGCGCCAGTATTGCCAGGCCAGCAGCAGGAAGGCCGAGAGGAACACCGGGTACGACAGCTGGATCAGGCTCATCCACGCGCCGTGCAGCGCCGGCCAGCGGATTTCCGACAGCCACATCAACAGCGCCTGGGGATAACTCTGCTCCAGGCCCAGCGCCACGCTGCCGAAGGCAAGCAGCACGGCGAACCGCGCCACCATGTCCTGGAACAGGTGCGTGCGCTCCTGCCAGGCGGCGAACAGGCCGAACAGCAGCGGCAGCAGCAGGCAGACCAGATGGAACACCACCGCCGCGTCCTCGCGCACCCGGCCGTTGTCGCGGTAATAGTCAGTCTGGGTGTCGAGCAGAAAGTAGGCGATGTACACGGTGACCATCAGGAACAGTTCGCGCTGGCGGCGGTAGACCGCGCAATACGAACCGCCCAGCAACAGCACCAAGGTCGGCAGCACGTTGAACAGCGAAGTGAAGAACACGTTGAGGTCTTTGACATACGCAGCCGCCAACCCCGCGAGCAACAACAGCAGTGAAGGTAGGAAATGACTGAAACGTACAGCAGAAGAACGCGGCAAGGGTAAAGCTCCGACCCGTCATAGCAAAGAGATATCATTGTGCCTGCAATGCGGCCTGTTAGGCACACAAATGTGATCCACATCACAGCCAGTCTCTTTAACGGCAGAAACCCTCGATTTCTGAGCGCCGGACTCAGGTTTTTTGCAACGGGCGGACGTGCGGGGCCAGCATGGCCACCATTCCTGGTGGCCATGCTGGCAAATCTCCCTTACAGATCGTTGTAGAACGGCAGCAACGGCCCCTCTTCCGGCCGCCGGCCTTCGGCGCCGTAAGGTTTGAGGCTGATCGTCGCGTCCGCCGCCTGGCGGGTCGTCACCTTCGGACTGGCGGGACGCTGGGTCACCGCGTTCACATCGCCGACGTGCCCCTGCGGGAGGACCAGCGACGGATGGTCGAACGGCGCCCGCTCCCAGGCGACGCGCGGATCGGTCAGGGCCACTTCCATGAATTTCACCAGCGCGTCGACCTCGTCCGGCGTCAGGTTGAGCGCGGTCATGTCCGGATCGAGGTTGGACGTGTTGTGCTGGTTCACCGCCGGGTGCTCGAAGCCGCTGGTGTTGTTGGCGTCTTCGCCGCGCCGGTCGCCGCCGCGGTTGTAGAACTCCATCACTTGCTTGAGCGTCGCGCGGCTGCCGTTGTGGAAGTACGGCCCGGTGAGCGCGATGTTGCGCAGGGTCGGGGTCTTGAACGCGCCGTCGACCGAATCGCGGAATCCGACGTTCGGCTTGAGCGTGGCGTCGCACGGAATCGCGGCGCTGAGCGGCGCCTCGAAGGTGCACACGTCGACATTCAGCGGATCGGGGATCTGGCCGCCCTGCAGCACGGTGTTGTACTGGCGGGTGAACGACCACGGATTGCCCCACGCATCCGAACCGCCCAAGGCCAGGTCTTCCGCCGTCGGCCGCACGCCGGTGTTGTAGAAGCCGTTGTCGTAGAGGGTGGTCAGGTTGTCCGCCATCACCATCCGCTCGATGCGCTCACGCGGGTGCATCAGCAGGCGGCTGGCGGCGTTGGTCAGCTCGGGGCCGCCGTGGCAGTTGACGCATTTGCCCTTGCCGAGGAACAGGTTCATGCCTTCGACCTGCTGAGCGTTCATCGCCGTCGTGTCGCCTTGCAGGTAGGCGTCGATCGGCGCCTGATCGGAGACCAGCGTGGCTTCGTACATCTGGATCGCCAGCCCGAAGAACAGCGGGAAGTTGGCTTCCATCTGCGTATACGGCGCACCGCCCACCAGCACGTTTTGCGTGGCGTTCCACAGGCGCGGCTGGAAGGCGTTCTTGATCAGTTCGCGATAGGTCGGGCGGCGGGCGCCGGACACCGGCGCCAGCACCGAGTCGGTGGACGAGATCCGCTGCTGCTTGAGCATCAGCGTGTCGAGCATCCGCCGGCCGATGTCGGCGAAGGTGCGGCCGCCGCAGGACATCTCCACCGCACTGCCGGGCGGGCCCACGGCCTGGGAGGCGGCGGACGCGTCGTTGAGCGCCAGCTTCACTTTCTGCGCCACGCCGCTGCTGCCGGCGGTGACGTAGATGCCCGCATCCGGGTCGCGGTTGCCGAACGGCGAGAAACCGTTGAACACGTTGTTGGCCCGGCCGTCCCAGAAGTTGCGCACGTTGAAGGCCGCGTTGATCACCGACGGCGCGTTGCGCCCGGTGCTGCGGCGGACGTTGACGCCGCCGACCTGGAAGATGCCGTCCGGCTGCTGGGTGCACTTGTCGAACCGTGCCTGGTTGGGCTTGACGAAGTTGGCGTCGAACACGCCCTGGGAGCCGACCACGTCGTCCGTCGAGTACACGATGGGGGAGTTGCGCTCCAGCGGATTGCTCAGCACATGGGTCGGAAAGTCGGTTTTCTTCAGGGTGTAGTTCGGGCCGCCCTTGCCGCCGGACAGCGTGGCGTAGGACGCCACATCACCCGGAATGTTGGAGGCCACGAACGGCTTGTTGAAGATCGACGCGACGTTGGGGTCGGTGTGCGCCTGGCCGGGGTTGAGCTGGTTGGTGATGCGGTGGTCGACGCCCGCGTGGTAATGGCAGGAGGCGCAGGCGGTGGCGCCGTCGCTGCCGATCTCCATGTCCCAGAACAGCGCCTTGCCCAGCAGGATCGCCGCCTGACGGTTGAGCACGTAGTCGGTCATCAGGTCGACCTTGCGTCCGCCTTCGGTGCCCGAAGGATCCGGCGGCAGCATGCCGCGCAGGGATTGCAGGCTGGGGACTTCCGGGACAGGCGGATCCACTTCCGCCGGATCGGCGGCCATGGCGCCGTGGGCGCACAGCGCGAACGGAATCCAGAAGGTCAAACGAGCGGGTCGACTGATGTTCATAGGCTTCACCCTGACGGTTGTGTTCAAGTGGCCGGGCGTGATGCTTCTATGAGCAGGCAGTTCTCGTCAGCGCCGGTTGACAGGCGCGGTGCAATTAATTTGCCACTCCTTTCTGAAACATTTGGAATCAATAAACACAAAGCTTCGGCACAGGCCTGCGCCACGGCCACTGGGGAATCTCCCCCGATATCGGGGAAAAACGAGCGCAAAAAAAACCGCCGCCCCAAACGGGGCGGCGGTTTTTCGCAGGACAGCGCTTAGGCTCAGTAGCCCAGGGCGAAGTCTTCTTCTTTCATGTCCATCAGGTTGTTCGCGCCCGACAGCATGGCCGCCACGTGAGTGCGGGTACGCGGCAGCAGGCGCTGGAAGTAGAAGCGCGCGGTCTGCAGCTTGGCGGTGTAGAACGCCTCGTCGGTGGTGCCGGCGGCCAGCTTCTCGGCGGCCAGGCGAGCCATGTCGGCCCAGAAGTAGGCCAGGCAGGCGTAACCGGAGTACATCAGGTAGTCCACCGAGGCCGCGCCGACTTCTTCGCGGTCTTTCATGGCGGCCATGCCGACCTTCATGGTCAGTTCGCCCCACTCTTTGTTCAGTGCGGCCAGCGGGCCGACGAACTCTTTGACCGCTTCGTTGCCTTCGTTGGCCTGGCAGAACTTGTGGACGATCTTGGTGAAGCCTTTAAGGGCCTCGCCTTGGGTCATCAGCACTTTACGGCCCAGCAGGTCCAGGGCCTGGATGCCGGTGGTGCCTTCGTACAGCATCGAAATGCGGCTGTCGCGAACGTTCTGCTCCATGCCCCACTCGGCGATGAAGCCGTGGCCGCCGTAGATCTGCACGCCGTGGTTGGCGGACTCGAAACCGACTTCGGTCATGAACGCCTTGGCGATCGGGGTCATGAAGGCCAGCAGTGCGTCGGCCTTCTTCTTCTCTTCTTCGTCCACGCCGTACTTGACGATGTCGACCTGCTTGGCGGTGAAGTACACCATCGCGCGGTTGCCTTCGGCGAACGCCTTCATGGTCAGCAGCATGCGACGCACGTCAGGGTGCACGATGATCGGGTCAGCGGCCTTGTCCGGTGCTTTCGGGCCGGTCAGGGAACGCATCTGCAGACGGTCGCGGGCGTATTTCAGGCCACCCTGGAAACCGATTTCGGCGTGGGCCAGGCCTTGCAGCGCAGTGCCCAGGCGTGCGGTGTTCATGAAGGTGAACATGCAGTTCAGGCCTTTGTTCGCCGGGCCGATCAGGAAACCGGTGGCGCCGTCGAAGTTCATCACGCAGGTGGCGTTGCCGTGGATGCCCATCTTGTGTTCGATCGAACCGCAGGCCACGGCGTTGCGCGCACCGACGGTGCCGTCGGCGTTCGGCAGGAACTTCGGCACGATGAACAGGGAAATGCCTTTGGTGCCGGCCGGAGCGTCCGGCAGGCGGGCCAGCACGATGTGGACGATGTTGTCGGCCATGTCGTGTTCGCCGGCCGAGATGAAGATCTTGGTGCCGGTGACCTTGTAGGAACCGTCGGCCTGAGGTTCGGCCTTGGTGCGCAGCATGCCGAGGTCGGTGCCGCAGTGCGGCTCGGTCAGGCACATGGTGCCGGTCCACTCGCCGGAGACCAGCTTGGTCAGGTAGGCCTCTTGCTGCTCGGGGGTGCCGTGCTCGGAGATGGTGTTCATCGCGCCGTGCGACAGGCCCGGGTACATGCCCCACGACCAGTTGGCTTCGCCGACCATTTCGCTGACCGCCAGGCCCAGCGATTCCGGCAGACCCTGGCCGCCGTGCTCGACGTCATGGGCCAGGCTCGGCCAGCCGCCTTCGACGAATTGCTTGTAGGCCTCTTTGAAGCCGGTCGGGGTTTTCACGCCGGACTCGCTCCAGGTGCAGCCTTCGGTGTCACCCACGCGGTTCAGCGGTGCCAGCACCTGCTCACAGAACTTGGCGCCCTCTTCGAGAATGGCGTCAACCATGTCCGGCGTTGCTTCGGCGCAGGCCGGAAGGCTCTGATAGTGCGCCTCGTAGCCGAGCAGTTCGTCACGTACGAAGCGAATATCACGCAAGGGGGCCTTGTAGTCAGGCATAGCGATAAACCTCTGCTGATGTAACCGGGAATGAACGACCGCGTAGATTTGTTGTGACGGTCAAACAGTTGTTTGAAACATACGTTTACGCCGAAATCTTGTCAAGCGTCGATCTCTGGCCGTTTGTCATCGTCATGGGCGAACGCCAGACGCAGCCGTACGCCGCGCACCAGGTGAATGCACGCAGGATGAAAAAAGATTAGTTGAGGAAGAAGGACTTACAACGAAAACGCCGCGAACGGGTCGCGGCGTTGGGCAAAGCGGGGCAACAAGAAATCAGGCGTAGGTGTCGATCAGCGTACCGAGCACTTCATCGGAAGCCTTGGCCACTTTCACGCCCAGTTCCGCCTGGAATTTGCCCTGGGCCATCTCGACCATGCTGCTGGCCAGATCCGATTGCTGGCTGCGGTCCACGCCACGCAGGCGCTCGACCTGCAGTTCCGACGACTGGCTGGTGGCGGCACGTTCAATGGTGTTGCCGGCGATCTGGCTGGCCGCCTGATCGACGCGGTTCTGACCGGTCTGAATGGTGCTCAGCCCGGCGTAAAAAGCTGTGTTTCCGGAAATTTCCATGGAGCGCTCGTCCCTGGGAAGGATCAATGGCGACCATTGAACCAGACGCGTCAGAAAAACACCCGTCAAAAACACTAATGGCACAGTGCCTTGTCATAGGCAAAAGCCACGTTTCGCACACTCAGTCGAGCAGATCCAGGTGCAGGTGCCCGGCCACCGCCTCGGCACTGGCAGGCTTGAGCTTCGGCACCCGGCCCAGGCACGGCGCCGGAATCCGCTCGGCCAGCGTCGCCAGGTTCTCCTCCAGCCGCGAGGTTTTCGGGTCGATGATGTTCGCCACCCAACCCGCCAGCTGCAGCCCGTCCCGGGCGATCGCCTCGGCGGTCAGCAGCGCGTGGCTGATGCAGCCCAGCCGAACGCCGACCACCAGGATCACCGGCAACTGCAAGGCGATCGCCAGATCCGACAGGTTGTCCTGATCCGCCAGCGGCACCCGCCAGCCGCCCGCGCCTTCGATCAGCGTGAAGTCGGCGTTCAGTGACAGGATCTCGCGCATGGGCGTCAGCAGCGACTGCACGGTCAACGCGACGCCCGCTTCCCGCGCCGCCAGATGCGGTGCGATGGCCGGCTCGAAAGCGACCGGGTTCACCTGCTGATACGACAGCGGCAACGAGCATTCGGCCTGCAACGCCAGCGCATCCGAATTGCGCAGGCCCTTGGGCGTCACCACGCAGCCGGACGCCACCGGCTTGCCCGCCGCCGTGCTCAGCCCCGCCGAGCGGGCGGCATGCAGCAACCCGGCGGCCACGGTGGTCTTGCCGACGTCGGTGTCGGTTCCGGTGATGAAATAGGCTGCGCTCATAAGGGTTTCTCCAACACGGCATAGACCACTTGATAAGTCGCCGGCAGTCCCTGCGCCTGCCGAAACCGTTCGTACGCCTCGACCAGCCCGAGAATCCGCGCCCGCCCGGTCAGCCCGCCCGGCCGGCCGGGGTTGAGGTTGTGCGCGCCCAAGGCCTTGAGTTCATGGGTCAGGCTGCGCACGTCCGGGTAGTGCAGCACGTGGGGCCGGTTTTCCAGGCTGACCGTGCGCAAGCCGCTGGCCGCGCACAATTGCCCGTACCGCTCGAACTCGCGGAACCGGTTGACGTGCACCAGGCCATCGACCTGACGCCAACTGTCGCGCAGTTCGTACAGCGTCCCAGTACAAAGACTAGCAAACGCAAAGATCCCGCCCGGTTTCAGCACCCTCAAGGCTTCGCCGAGCACCGCCCCGAAGTCGGCGCACCACTGCACCGCGAGGCTGGAGAACACCAGATCGCAGGTCGAATCCCGCAAGGGCATGCGCTCGGCATCGCCGGCGATGAAGTGGTCGGCACCGCCCAACGGCCGGGCGTGGCTGAGCATGCCTTCGGCGATGTCCAGCGCCAGCCCTTGGCTGGCGTCGAAACGCTCGGCCAGCAGGCGCGAGAAATGCCCGGTGCCGCAGCCCAGGTCGAGCCAGCGCGACGGCGCAAAGCCCTCGGGCAGGCGCTGCATCAGTTGGTTGCCGACATCGCGCTGCAACTCGGCGACGCTGTCGTAGCTGCCCGCCGCCCGGGAAAAGGAAGCCGCCACCTGGCGCTTGTCTGGCAAGCCACCGGGGGCAGCGAAGAACAATTCAGTCATCACCGCACTCATGTAGAAAAGCCTGGATCGCGCCCGCCACACCCTCGGGGTTCTCCAGCGGGAACGCATGGCTGGCCTGCTCGACCAGGCCGACCTCGACATCCGCGATCAACGCGAACAGTTCGCCCGCCGCCTCGGCCGGCACCAACCCGTCGAGGCCGGCGAACAGGTGCAACTGCGGCCCGTGAAAGGCCTGCAACGCCGCGCGGGTGTCGAGGCGGGAAAGCACATGCAGCCCGGCCGTCAGCACGTCCGGCGATGTAGCTGGCGCACCGGCGAGCAATTGCCGCGACACGCCGCGCGGGTCTTGCGCGCCCTGGGCGCACAACAGCGAGAAGCGCTTGAGGGTCGCCTGCGGATCGGCGCGGCACCCGGCCAGGAACGCCTCGAAGGTGTCCTGCGCCATCGCGCTCGGCCATTGGTCGCGCACGACAAAGGACGGGTTGCTCGCCAGCGTCAGCAGACCGCAGCAATGCTCGCCGCGGCGCGCCGCCAGTTCGCTGGCGAGCATGCCGCCCAGCGACCAGCCGCCGAGCCAGGTGTCCTGGGGAATGCGCCGGTCAAGTTCATCCAGCCAGTCTTGCGGGTCGCCGGAGTCCAGCGCCGGCAACGGTTCGATCTCGACCTTCAGGTGTTCGTCGAGCCCGCGCAGTGCGGCGGCCATCGGCTCCAGCGGCGATGCGCCCAGTCCCCAGCCGGGCAACAGGATCAGGCGGTCACGCATGGTTCGGCTCCAAGGCAAGTCGGGCATGGCAGTCAGCCAGGCCGTCCAGCAGCTGCTGCACCTGGGCTTCACTGTGGGCGGCGGTGAGGGTCACCCGCAGCCTCGCGCTGCCGGCGGGCACGGTCGGCGGGCGGATCGCGGAGACCATCAACCCGCGCTCGCGCAGCATCTGCGACAGGCGCACCGCGCGCCCGGCGTCGCCGATCAGGATCGGCTGGATCGGCGTGAAGCTGTCCATCAGTTCCAGGCCGATCTGCTCAGCGCCCTGGCGGAAGCGGCGGATCAGCGTCTGCAGATGCTCGCGCCGCCAATGCTCGGTCCGCAGCAGCTCCAGGCTTTTCAGGGTCGCGCAGGCCAGCGCCGGCGGCTGGCTGGTGGTGTAGATGTACGGGCGGGCGAACTGGATCAGGCTTTCGATCAGCTCTTCGCTGCCGGCGACGAACGCACCGGCGGTGCCGAACGCCTTGCCCAGGGTGCCGACCAGCACCGGCACGTCGTCCGGGCTCAGGCCGAAATGCTCGACGATCCCGCCGCCGTTGGCGCCCAGCGGGCCAAAGCCATGGGCGTCATCGACCATCAGCCACGCGCCTTTGGCCTTCGCTTCACGGGCCAGCGCGGGCAGGTCGGCGAGGTCGCCGTCCATGCTGAACACGCCGTCGGTGACCACCAGCGTGTTGCCGGTGGCTTTCTCCAGGCGCTTGGCCAGGCTCTCGGCGTCGTTGTGCAGGTAACGGCTGAACCGTGCGCCGGACAGCAGTCCGGCGTCCAGCAGCGAGGCGTGGTTGAGGCGGTCCTCCAGCACCGTGTCGCCCTGGCCGAGCAGCGCCGTCACCGCACCGAGATTGGCCATGTAACCGGTGGTGAACAGCAACGCCCGCGGCCGGCCGGTGAATTCGGCCAAGGCTTCTTCGAGGGCATGGTGCGGGCCGCTGTGGCCGATCACCAGATGCGAGGCGCCGCCGCCCACGCCCCAGCGTTCGGCGCCGGCGCGCCAGGCTTCGATCACCTGCGGGTGATTGGCCAGGCCCAGGTAGTCGTTGTTGCAGAACGCCAGCAACGGCTGGCCGTCGACCACCACCTGCGGCCCTTGCGGGCTTTCGAGCAGGGGGCGCTGGCGATAGAGGTGTTCGGCACGGCGGGCGGCAAGGCGTGCGGCGAGATCGAAAGACATGCAGGCCTCGGCTTTCAATTGACACGGATCCCCTGCGGGCGGGGGCTGCCCGCGAAAGCGTCGGCGCATCCGGCATCGGTGCTGCCTGACGCTCCGCTTTCACGGGCAAGCCCGCTCCCGCAGGTCTTTTGCATTCCGCCAGGGGAATGCGCGCGAACTTCAGACGGCGGCGTTGTAGAACTGCTCGCTGTTCTTCTGCTCCACCAGGGCCTGCTCGATGGCGGCCTGATGCACCTCATCGGAATGCTCTTCGCGGGCCTCAGGCTGGATGCCCAGGCGCGCGAACAGGCGCATGTCCTTGTCGGCCTGCGGGTTGGCGGTGGTCAGCAGTTTCTCGCCGTAGAAAATCGAGTTGGCGCCGGCGAAGAACGCCAGGGCCTGCATCTGCTCGTTCATCGCCTCGCGGCCGGCGGACAGGCGCACATGGGACTTGGGCATCAGGATCCGGGCCACGGCCAGCATGCGGATGAAGTCGAACGGATCGACGTCTTCGGCGTTCTCCAAAGGCGTGCCGGCGACCTTCACCAGCATGTTGATCGGCACCGACTCCGGGTGCTCCGGCAGATTGGCGAGCTGGATCAGCAGGTTGGCGCGGTCATCGAGGGACTCGCCCATGCCGAGGATGCCGCCGGAACAGATCTTCATGCCCGCATCGCGCACGTAGGCCAGGGTCTGCAGGCGCTCGCTGTAGGTGCGGGTGGTGATGATGCTGCCGTAGAACTCGGGCGAGGTGTCGAGGTTGTGGTTGTAGTAGTCGAGGCCGGCCTTGGCCAGCGCCTGGGTCTGCTCCTGGTCGAGGCGGCCCAGGGTCATGCAGGTTTCCAGGCCCAGGGCCTTCACGCCTTCGACCATCTTCAGCACGTAAGGCATGTCCTTGGCCGACGGGTGCTTCCACGCCGCGCCCATGCAGAAACGGGTCGAGCCGATGGCCTTGGCCCGGGCGGCCTCTTCCAGCACCTTCTGCACTTCCATCAGCTTCTCTTTTTCCAGCCCGGTGTTGTAGTGGCCGGACTGCGGGCAGTACTTGCAGTCTTCCGGGCAGGCGCCGGTCTTGATCGACAGCAGGGTCGACACCTGGACGCGGTTGGCGTCGAAGTGCGCGCGGTGCACGGTCTGCGCCTGGAACAGCAGATCGTTGAACGGCTGGACGAACAGCGCTTTGACTTCGGCCAAAGACCAGTCGTGACGCAGGGTGGCAGTGGTGCTCGCGCTCATGGGCGTTTCCTTGGTTATGCTTGGCTGGCGCCGCAGGCAATGGAATACCCACAGGCGCGACACGGATGTTCGGCATATTTAAGGAAGAGCGATGCACTGTCAACCACATGACAAAAATCAGGTTTACATCTGGTTAAAAAACAAACAAACCTGTTTGCTCTGCGATGAGCCGGCCGAGGCCGACATCCCTCTCTGTACCGCCTGTGAAACCGAGCTGCCGTGGCTGGGCGACCAATGCCGCACCTGCGCCCTGCCCTTGCCCGCGGCAGGCCTGACCTGCGGCGGTTGCCTGAAGGATCCGCCGGCGTTCGAACAGGTCGCGGTTCCCTGGGGCTACGGCTTTCCGGTGGACAGCCTGATCACCCGTTTCAAGCACAACGCCAAATGGCCGTTTGGCCACCTGCTCGCCGACGTTCTCGGACAATTCCTCCACTATCGCTTCGACGAAGGCTTGCCGCGCCCGGAGGCCCTGCTGCCTGTGCCCCTGGCGGACAGGCGCTTGCGCCGAAGAGGGTTCAACCAGGCGCAGATGCTGGCCCGCTGGCTCGGCAAACGACTTGAGCTGCCTTGCGAGGAAGGTACGCTGCGGCGAATCCTCGACACCGACGCCCAGCAGGAGCTGAACGCGAAAGCGCGCAGACGCAATCTGCGCAATGCGTTTGCCCTGGCACCGGGAGCGGCGGTCGAGGGCCGGCATCTGGCGCTGGTCGATGATGTGCTGACCACCGGCGCCACCGCCCATGCCCTCGCCCGCCTGCTGCGCGACGCCGGTGCCGCACGCGTGGACGTCTACTGCCTGGCCCGCACGCCGAAGCCCGATCCCCTGCAGGCGCTGCGCGTGGCTTGACTCTCGCCGCGCAAGCCGCCAACTTCACACCCCACCGCCCGAGCCCAAAGCCACCGCCATGTCCCTGCCCACCCTGTTGTCCCAGCACATCGCCCGTCGCCCGCAGCGCATCGCCCTGCTGCAGCACATCGCCGAACAGGGCTCGATCACCCGCGCCGCCAAGAGCGCCGGCCTGAGCTACAAGGCCGCGTGGGACGCCATCGACGAACTGAACAACCTGGCGCAGAAGCCGCTGGTGGAAAGGGCCGTGGGCGGCAAGGGCGGCGGCGGAGCGAAGCTGTCCGAAGAGGGCGAACGGGTGCTTCGCCTGTACCAGAAGCTGCAGGCCTTGCAGGCCCAGGTGCTGGAGGCCGCCGAGGACGCCAGCGACCTGGACCTGCTCGGCCGGCTGATGCTGCGCACCAGCGCCCGCAACCAGTTGCACGGCAAGGTCGTGGCCATCGAAGGCCAGGGCCGCAACGACCTGATCCGCCTGCAACTGGCCGAAGGCCTGAACATCGCGGCCCAGATCACCCACGACAGCACCGTGCACCTGGAGCTTGAGCCGGGCACCGGCGTGGTGGCGCTGATCAAGGCGGGCTGGCTCGAACTGCTGGGCGATGAACAGGCGGCAACACCCGGTCACAATCTTCTGGACGGCACCCTCGAAGCGATCCTCGACGCCGAGGACGGCCCCAGCGAGGTGCGCATCGCCCTGCCCAACGGCCAGACCCTCTGCGCCCTGGCCGAGCCGCTGGAACTGCGCACCCGCGGCCTGGGCCAAGGCCGGCCGGTGCGCGTGCAGTTCTCGCCCTCCAACGTGCTGATCGGCACGCCGCTCTGACAGGCGCCTGCAACGAAAGCGTCATCGACCCGCATTAAGGTGGCTGCCAAAACCATGCAGGGAGCCTGATGTGAGCCTATTAGAAGAAAACCAATCCACCGACCTCGAAAAAATGGTCGGCCTCAGCCGCCGCGGCTTCATCAGCGCCGGCGCGCTGTGCGGCGCGGCGATGTTCCTCGGCGGCAACCTGCTGAGCCGCAGCGTCCTGGCCGCCGGCGTCAGCGCCGGCAACGGCCGTCTGCTGGGCTTCGACAGCATTCCCGCCGCCACCGCCGACACCATCAGCCTGCCCAAGGGCTACAAGTCGTCGGTGCTGATCAGCTGGGGCCAGCCCCTGCACAAGAACGGCCCGGCCTTCGACCCGAGCGGCAACGGCACCGCCGCCGCGCAGGAAGTGCAGTTCGGCGACAACAACGACGGCATGAGCCTGTTCGAGTTCCCCGGCGACAAGAACCGTGCGCTGATGGCGATCAACAACGAATACACCAACTACCGCTACCTCTACCCCCACGGCGGTACGCCGCAGTCGGCCGAAGACGTGCGCAAGGCCCTGGCCTGCGAAGGCGTGTCGGTGATCGAAGTGCAGCGCAGGAACGGCCAGTGGCAGTTCGTCCAGGGCTCGCGCTACAACCGGCGGATCCACGGCAACTCGCCGCTGCGCATCAGCGGCCCGGCCGCCGGCCACGAGCTGATGAAGACCAGCGCCGACAAGCACGGCAAGAAAGTCCTCGGCACCTTCCAGAACTGCGCCAACGGCAAGACCCCGTGGGGCACCTACCTGACCTGCGAAGAGAACTTCACCGACTGCTTCGGCAGCAGCAACGCCCAGCAACAGTTCGATCCGGCGCAGAAGCGCTACGGCGTGTCCGCCGCCAGCCGCGAGATCAACTGGCACCCGCACGACCCGCGCTTCGACATGGCCAAGAACCCCAACGAACTCAACCGTCATGGCTGGGTGGTGGAGATCGACCCGTTCGATCCGCAGTCGACCCCGGTCAAGCGCACCGCCCTGGGCCGCTTCAAGCATGAGAACGCCGCCCTGGCCGAAACCGACGACGGCCGCGCCGTGGTGTACATGGGCGACGACGAACGCGGCGAATTCATCTACAAGTTCGTCAGCCGCGACCGCATCAACCACCGCAACCCGAAAGCCAACCGCGACCTGCTCGACCACGGCACCCTGTACGTGGCGAAGTTCGACGCCGGCGACGGCAACCCCGACCACCCCAAAGGCCAGGGCCAGTGGATCGAACTGACCCACGGCAAGAACGGCATCGACGCCAGCAGCGGCTTCGCCGATCAGGCCGAAGTCCTGATCCATGCGCGGATGGCCGCCACCGTGGTCGGCGCCACGCGCATGGACCGCCCGGAGTGGATCGTAGTCAGCCCCAAGGACGGCCAGGTCTACTGCACCCTGACCAACAACGCCAAGCGCGGCGAAGACGGCCAACCGGTGGGCGGGCCGAACCCGCGGGCGAAGAACGTCTACGGGCAGATCCTGCGCTGGCGCACCGACCGCGACGACCACGCGTCCAAGACCTTTGCCTGGGACCTGTTCGTGGTCGCCGGCAACCCGGGTGTGCACGCCGGCACGCCAAAGGGCGGGTCGTCCAACATCACCCCGCAGAACATGTTCAACAGCCCCGACGGGCTGGGCTTCGACAAGGCCGGACGCCTGTGGATCCTCACCGACGGCGACACGAGCAACGCCGGCGACTTCGCCGGGATGGGCAACAACCAGATGCTTTGCGCCGACCCCGCCACCGGTGAAATCCGCCGGTTCATGGTCGGCCCGATCGGCTGCGAAGTGACCGGGATCAGCTTCTCGCCGGACCAGAAGACCCTGTTCGTGGGGATTCAGCATCCGGGCGAGAACGGCGGCTCGACCTTCCCCGAGCACCTGCCCAACGGCAAGCCGCGCTCGTCGGTGATGGCGATCACCCGGGAAGACGGCGGGATCGTCGGCGCCTGACCGGCCCTCATCGCCAGCAGGCTGGCTCCCACAGGAAATGGGGGCGCCAGCCTGCTCCGGGCGGCGATCCGACGATGGCGCCGGCACAGACACCCACCGCCCTCCTGCGTTACCATGCCGGGCCGGACGCGGCCGCCTGCCGCGCGCAGGAGTCAGCATGGCCCACCCGTTTGAAACCCTCACCCCAGACCTCGTGCTCGATGCCGTCGAAAGCATCGGCTTCCTCAGCGACGCGCGCATCCTGGCGCTCAACAGCTACGAAAACCGCGTGTACCAGGTCGGCATCGAAGGCAGCGAGCCGCTGATCGCCAAGTTCTACCGCCCGCAGCGCTGGAGCGATGCGGCGATCCTGGAAGAGCACCGCTTCACCCTCGAACTGACCGAATGCGAGATCCCGGTGGTGGCGCCGTTGATCCACAACGACGAAACCCTGCATGCGCACCAGGGCTTCCGCTTCACCCTGTTTCCGCGTCGCGGCGGCCGGGCGCCGGAGCCGGGCAACCTCGATCAGCTGTACCGCCTCGGCCAACTGCTCGGACGCCTGCACGCCGTGGGCTCGACCCGGCCGTTCGAGCACCGCGAGGCCTTGGGCGTGAACAACTTCGGCCATGACTCGCTGGACACGCTGCTGCAAGGCGACTTCATCCCCAAGAGCCTGCTGCCGGCGTACGAGTCCGTCGCCCGCGACCTGCTCAAGCGCGTCGAAGACCTCTACGCCGCCACCCCGCACCGCAACATCCGCCTGCACGGCGACTGCCACCCCGGCAACCTGCTGTGCCGCGACGACGTCTTCCACATCGTCGACCTCGACGACTGCCGCATGGGGCCGGCAGTGCAGGACATCTGGATGATGCTGGCCGGCGACCGTCACGATCGCCTGGGGCAACTGGCCGAACTGATGGACGGCTACAACGAATTCCACGACTTCGACCCGCGCGAGCTGGCGCTGATCGAACCGCTGCGGGCCCTGCGCCTGATGCACTACAGCGCCTGGCTGGCCCGGCGCTGGGACGACCCGGCGTTCCCCCGCAGCTTCCCGTGGTTCGGCAGCGAGCGGTACTGGGGCGATCAGGTGCTGGCCTTGCGCGAGCAAACGGCGGCGCTGAACGAAGAGCCGCTGAAACTGTTCTGATCCCGCGCCTTCAGCCTGCAAGTGCCCCCTGTGGGAGCGAGCCTGCTCCCACAGTTCTTTGCCCGCGAATCCCTGAGCGATCGACTGCGACATTCCCGGGCGAAACTCCTTACAATCCCCCCTTTGTTAGCTGCCTAAGCAAGGACTCTGCATGCAAGCCGCCAACCCGCGCCGCGGGTACATCCTGGGACTGAGCGCCTACATCATCTGGGGCCTGTTCCCGCTCTACTTCAAGGCCATCGCCGCCGTGCCGGCCGTCGAGATCATCATCCACCGGGTGCTCTGGTCGGCGCTGTTCGGCGCGCTCCTGCTGCTGGTGTGGAAACACCCGGGCTGGTGGCGCGAGCTGCGCGAGAACCCCAAGCGCCTGGCCATCCTTGCGCTGAGCGGCACCCTGATCGCGGCCAACTGGCTGACCTACGTGTGGTCGGTGAACAACGGCCGCATGCTCGAAGCCAGCCTGGGCTACTACATCAACCCCTTGGTGAACGTGCTGCTGGGCATGCTGATCCTCGGCGAACGCCTGCGGCGCATGCAGTGGCTGGCGGTGGCGCTGGCGGCCATCGGGGTGGCGCAGCAGGTGTGGCAGGTCGGCAGCCTGCCGTGGGTGTCCCTGGCGCTGGCGTTGTCCTTCGGCTTCTACGGACTGATCCGCAAGCAGGCGCCGGTCAAGGCCTTGCCGGGGCTGGTGGTGGAGACCTGGATGCTGGTGCCGATCGCGCTCGCCTGGCTGCTGCTCAACCCGACCGCGACCAGCGCCCAGGCCGAGTTCTGGAGCACGTCCCAGGCCTGGTGGCTGGTGGCGGCCGGCCCCGTGACGCTGGTGCCGCTGGTCTGCTTCAACGCCGCCGCGCGGCACCTGCCCTACACCACCCTGGGCTTTCTCCAGTACCTGGCGCCGACCCTGGTGCTGCTGCAGGCGGTGCTGCTGTTCGGCGAGCACCTGTCGTCGAGCACGCTGGTGGCGTTCATGTTCATCTGGGCGGGTCTGGCGGTTTACAGCGTCGACGCCTGGCTGAGCCTGCGCCGGCGCAGCTGATCAAAAAACGAACACCCCTTCGCAGGCCACGGTTCTCGTGGCCTGCACCGTTCCTTCCCAAGGTTATCCACAGCGTGATCCCCGCCGATTGTGCGCAAGTCGCTGATTGGCGGTGATTTTTTGATCAATCTTCGCCAAGCCACGGAAGACGTGGCCTGGCGGGCGGTCTCTACAGGTTATCCACAGCCAGGTTCAGTTTTTCACGGGATAACCTGTCCGGCGCTATGGATCGGTGCGCAGCACCAGTTCCACCATCAGGTCGTCGGCCAGGGTCTCCAGGCGCGATTGCAGCACATCCAGCGACAGGGTCAGCGGCACGGCCAGGATCGCCTCGGCGTGGAACAGCGGCTCGCTGCTCATCGGCGCCGGACGCACTTCGGTCACCAGCCGCTCCAGGTTCACGCCCTGTTCGCTCAGCAGGCGGGTGATGTCCCGCACGATGCCCGGGCGGTCGTTGCCCACCAGTTCCATGGCGATCGGTTTCCAGGTGCAGGCCTGCTCGATGCCGCTCTCGGCGATCTGCACGCGGATACCTTGAGCCGACAGTGCCTGTAGGGAATCGACTAAAGCTTCGTAAGCCTCCGCCGGCACGCCCACCCGCAGGATCCCGGCGAACTGCCCGGCCATCCGCGACATGCGGCTCTCCAGCCAGTTGCCGCCGTGCTCGGCGATGCATTGGGCGATGCGCTCGACCTGGCCCGGCTTGTCCGGCGCGAAGACGGTGAGTACGAGGTGATCCATGGCGCAGCCCTCAGTCATGATTTTTGTTATGGAAAGGCAAGTATAGGCAAGCGGGCCGACTGTGCGGCGGGGCCGCCGACGCCGACAGACCTGTGGGAGCCAGCCTGCTGGCGATGGCGCCTGCATGGGCGCCGCAGGAGGTGGCCGGTCTATGTGTGCGCAGGAGCGGGCGCGGGCCCGATCACGGGCAAGGGCGCCGACGACCCCCGGCCACAGAACAAATCGTGTACAACTTTTTATATTTAACTGGAACAATCCAGCACTTTTTTGAGAACATCCCGTTCCGCGCCGTGACCGCAATGCGTCATGGGGTCGCAGAACGACGTAATTAGTCTGATTTTCACAACCGCAAGTCATCATGTAGTATGCCGCAGCGCGCACTACATAATGTTGGACCGATGTCTGCCCAAGGCACGTCCGCAGCCCCGAAAGCCCCGTCAGCAAGGCCCCAAGCCGTTGATTGGATGCCAACCCAGCCGCCCGCGAAGGCATGTACTGGTAGAGGGGTTTGTGGTTTAAATGGCCAGAGGCTTCATTGTCAATTTGAAGAGCTGAAAAGCGAAATAGCTGAGCAGAGTGAGGCAAGCAATGACTGAACACGTTCAAGTCGGTGGCCTTCAGGTCGCCAAAGTCCTGTTCGACTTCGTGAACAACGAAGCCATTCCCGGTTCCGGCCTCACCGCCGAAAAGTTCTGGGAAGGCGCCGACAAGGTCATCCACGACCTGGCGCCGAAGAACAAAGCCCTACTCGCCAAACGCGATGATTTCCAGGCCCGTATCGACGGCTGGCACCAATCCCGTGCCGGCCAGCCTCACGACGCCGCGGCCTACAAAGCCTTCCTGCAAGAGATCGGTTACCTGCTGCCCGAAGCGGCCGACTTCCAGGCAACGACGCAAAACGTCGACGACGAGATCGCCCGTACCGCCGGCCCGCAACTGGTCGTGCCGGTGATGAACGCCCGCTTCGCCCTCAACGCTTCGAACGCCCGCTGGGGTTCGCTGTATGACGCCCTGTACGGCACCGACGCCATCAGCGAAGCCGGCGGCGCGGAAAAGGGCAAGGGCTACAACAAGGTGCGCGGCGACAAGGTCATCGCCTTCGCCCGCGCCTTCCTCGACGAAGCGGCGCCGCTGGCGTCCGGCTCCCACGTCGACTCCACCGGCTACAGGATCGTCGACGGCAAGCTGGCTGTCTCGCTCAAGAACGGCAGCGAGACCGGCCTGCGCAACCCGGCGCAGCTGATCGGCTTCCAGGGCGACACCCAGGCCCCGTTCGCCATCCTGCTGAAGAACAACGGCCTGCACTTCGAGATCCAGGTCGACGCCAGCACCCCGGTCGGCCAGACCGACGCCGCCGGCGTCAAAGACATCCTGATGGAAGCGGCGCTGACCACCATCATGGACTGCGAAGACTCCGTGGCCGCCGTCGACGCCGACGACAAAGTGGTGATCTACCGCAACTGGCTCGGCCTGATGAAGGGCGACCTGGCCGAAGAGGTGGCCAAGGGCGGCCAGACCTTCACCCGCACCATGAACCCCGACCGCACCTACACGAAGGCGGACGGCAGCGAACTGACCCTGCACGGCCGCTCGCTGCTGTTCGTGCGCAACGTCGGCCACCTGATGACCATCGACGCGATCCTCGACCAGCACGGCAACGAAGTGCCGGAAGGCATCCTCGACGGTCTGGTGACTTGCCTGGCGGCGATGCACAACCTCAACGGCAACACGTCGCGCAAGAACACCCGCACCGGATCGATCTACATCGTCAAGCCGAAGATGCACGGCCCTGAAGAAGCGGCGTTCACCAACGAACTGTTCGGCCGCATCGAAGACGTGCTGGGCCTTGCGCGCAACACCCTGAAGGTCGGGATCATGGACGAGGAGCGCCGCACCACGGTCAACCTCAAGGCCTGCATCCAGGCGGCCAGCGAGCGCGTGGTGTTCATCAACACCGGCTTCCTCGACCGCACCGGCGACGAGATCCACACCTCCATGGAGGCCGGCCCCGTGGTGCGCAAGGCCGACATGAAGGCCGAGAAATGGATCGGCGCCTACGAGAACTGGAACGTCGACATCGGCCTGCGCGCCGGCCTGCAAGGCCGTGCGCAGATCGGCAAAGGCATGTGGGCAATGCCCGACCTGATGGCGGCGATGCTCGAACAGAAGATCGCCCACCCGCTGGCCGGCGCCAACACCGCCTGGGTGCCGTCGCCGACCGCCGCCGCGCTGCACGCGCTGCACTACCACAAGGTCGACGTGTTCGCCCGCCAGGCCGAGCTGGCCAAGCGCGAGCGCGCGTCGGTGGACGACATCCTGACCATCCCGCTGGCGGTCAACCCGACCTGGACGCCGGAGCAGATCAAGCACGAACTGGACAACAACGCCCAGGGCATCCTCGGTTACGTGGTGCGCTGGATCGACCAGGGCGTGGGCTGCTCGAAGGTGCCGGACATCAATGACGTCGGCCTGATGGAAGACCGCGCGACGCTGCGCATCTCCAGCCAGCACATCGCCAACTGGCTGCGCCACGGCGTCGTCACCGAGGCCCAGGTGATGGAAAGCCTCAAGCGCATGGCGCCGGTGGTGGACCGTCAGAACGCCGGCGACCCGCTGTACCGTCCGCTGGCGCCGGACTTCGACCGCAACATCGCCTTCCAGGCGGCGGTCGAACTGGTGATCGAAGGCACCAAACAGCCTAACGGCTACACCGAGCCGGTGCTGCACCGTCGCCGCCGCGAGTTCAAGAAGGCCAACGGCCTGTAACCCGCGCCGACGCCGGACACGAAAAAGCCCTGGCCTTGCGGTCAGGGCTTTTTTTTGTGTGCCGGTCCGGTGCCTTGCCCCTGCCCGGCGGCGCCTTGACTGACGCCATCGCCAGCAGGCTGGCTCCCACACGGGATCTTGGGTGAATGCAGTACCTGCGAACGCTGCAAGGCCAGGTGGGAGCCAGCCTGCTGGCGATGGCGTCAGCGGGACCACCGCGGATCAAGACTGTTTCTCCCGCAACGGACAGGGAGCCGGGATCAAAAGAGGGGGCAGATACCGGCCTCGCAAACCTTCACGACAAGGTCAGGGCCCCATCCCCAATTCACGCCTCACCAACTGCAGCAGGTTGGCCGTGTCGATGGGCTTGAGCAGGAAGTCCACCACGCTCAGGTGCATGGCGGCGATGGCGTCCTTCACGGAGGCATCCCCGGAGACGATGATGATCGGAAGGGCTGCGCGCTGCGATTCGCGCACCCGGCGAATCAGCTCCAATCCCCCCACATGCTCCATGCGCAGGTCGGTGATCACCAGCCCGATCCGCCGCTTGTTGTCCGTATCGGGCATCAGCATCCTCAGCGCTTCCTCGCCGCTGGAGGCCGTCATGCAACCGATGCCGTCCAGGGCGAGGATCTCGGCCAACAGTTCACGGGCGTCCTTGTCGTCATCGACGATCAATACCCGTTGAGGCGGCAGCTCGGGCTCAAGCATGACGTCCCGCAGCGCCTCCTGTTCGGCGTCGCTCAAAATATCGTGATCGGACATGGCGTTCTCTACGTATACAAGTCGTTCCCCTGGCACAGTGGTCAGACATCGCTGGGCAGAGCTTCAATGTGCACTTCGTCGGATTGTTTTCCAAGGGGCCGGAAAAAGAAAATCCGACTGATAACGTAGGGCATTTCCGAAATTACCCGAACGGCAATGCCTACCTAGACTTACGTCCAATGGGCACCCCGGCCGCAGGGGCCGACCATGGCGACAACGCTCCAACAACAATTCGAAAAAAACTGCGGTCATGGTCATGAGTAAAGCGGACGCCTTCACCCAGGCAGGGAAAACCGCCGTATTGCAGAACATCCAGGGCACCCTGCAATTCCTTCAGCGCTTCCCGCCCTTCAATCAGATGGAACACGCCCACCTGGCCTTTCTGGTGGAGCAATGCCAGCTGCGCTTCTTCGGCCAGGGCGAGAGCATCATCAAACCCGCCGACGGGCCGGTCGAACACTTCTACATCGTCAAACAGGGCCGGGTGGTCGGCGAACGGCCCCACACCGCCAGGGGCGGCACCGAGACCACCTTCGAAATCGCCGCCGGCGAGTGCTTTCCCCTCGCGGCGCTGCTCGGCGAACGGGCGACCCGCACCGAACACCTGGCCGGCGAAGACACCTTCTGCCTGCAACTGAACAAAGCGGCGTTCATCAAGCTGTTCGCCCTCTCCGGCCCGTTCCGCGACTTCGCCCTGCGCGGCGTCAGCAGCCTGCTGGACCAGGTCAACCAGCAGGTGCAGCAGAAAGCCGTGGAAACCCTGGGCACCCAATACTCGCTGAACACCCGCCTCGGCGAATTGGCGATGCGCCACCCGGTGACCTGCGCACCGGACACGCCGCTGCGCGAGGCGGTGAAGCTGATGCACGAGCAGCAGGTCGGCAGCATCGTCGCCGTGGACGGGCACAAGGCGCCGCTGGGGATCTTCACCCTGCGCGACCTGCGCCACGTGGTGGCCGAAGGCGTCGGCGACCTTAGCGAACCCATCGAGCGCCACATGACCCCGTCGCCCTTTTGCCTGTCGCCGGACCACAGCGCGTTCGACGCGGCCATCGCCATGACCGAACGGCACATCGCCCACGTCTGCCTGGTCAAGGAGCAGCGCCTGTGCGGCGTGGTGTCCGAACGCGATCTGTTTTCCCTGCAGCGGGTCGACCTGGTGCACCTGGCGCGCACGATCCGCAGCGCGCAGCGGGTCGAGCAACTGGTGGCCCTGCGCGGCGAGATCGGCCAACTGGTGGAACGGATGCTGGCCCACGGCGCGTCCTCCACCCAGATCACCCACATCGTCACCCTGCTCAACGACCACACCGTGTGCCGGGTGATCGAACTGACCCTGGCCGACAAGGGCGACCCCGGCGTGCCGTTCAGTTGGCTGTGCTTCGGCAGCGAGGGCCGGCGCGAACAGACCCTGCACACCGACCAGGACAACGGCATCCTGTTCGAGGCCCGAGACGCGGCGCACGCCGCCGAGATCCGCGGCAAGCTGCTGCCGATCGCCCAGCAGATCAACCACAGCCTGGCCCAGTGCGGCTTCAGCCTGTGCAAGGGCAACATCATGGCCGGCAATCCGCAGCTGTGCCTGTCCCGCGCCGAATGGGCCCGACGCTTCGCGGCCTTCATCCGCGAGGCGACGCCGGAGAACCTGCTGGGGTCGAGCATCTACTTCGACCTGCGGGTGGTCTGGGGCGACGAGCAAGGCTGCGAGCAATTGCGCCGCGGCATCCTCGACCAGGTCGGCGACAACCGTCTGTTCCAGCGCATGATGGCCGAGAACGCCCTGCGCAACCGCCCGCCCGTGGGGCGCCTGCGCGAGTTCGTGCTGACGCGCAAGGGCGGCGAAAAGGCCACGCTGGACCTGAAGGTCCAGGGCCTGACCCCGTTCGTCGACGGCGCCCGCCTGCTGGCGCTGGCCCATGGCATCGACACCAACAACACCCTCGAACGCTTCCGCCGGCTGGTGGAAAAGGACGTCATCGACCGCCTCGACGGCGCGGCCTACGAGGAGGCCTACCACTTCATCCAGCAGACGCGCCTTCAGCAGCACCAACTCCAGACCCGTGAGAACCTGCCGTACTCCAACCGGGTCGATCCGGACAGCCTCAACCACCTGGACCGGCGCATCCTGCGCGAGTCCCTGCGCCAGGCCCAGCGCCTGCAAAGCAGCCTGACCTTGCGGTATCAGCTATGAGCCTGTTCTCGTGGCTGCGTCCGGCCGGCCCCGCCCTGCCGGAGCCTCTGCAGCGGCGGCTGGCGAAGCTGCCGCCCCCGCGCGAGCTGAATGAATGCAGCCTGCGCGAACAGCGCTGGGTGGTGCTGGACCTGGAGACCACCGGGCTGAACCTGAACAAAGACCGCGTTCTGTCGATCGGCGCGGTGGTGATCGAGGACGGCGCGGTCGACTTCGGCCAGCAGTTCGAGCGCACCCTGCAATGCCGCGAACTGAAGCTCGGCCCCAGCGTGCTGATCCACGGCCTGGGGCCGAGCGCGATCGCCGCCGGCAGCGATCCGGCCGAGGCGCTGCTCGACCTGCTGGAGTTCATCGGCGACAGCCCGGTGCTGGCCTTCCATGCGCCGTTCGACCAGCACATGCTGGGCCGGGCCGTGAAGGAACACCTGGGCCACAAGTTGCAGTCGGTGTTTCTCGACGTGGCGGACCTCGCACCGCTGCTGTGTCCGCAGGCGCATTTGCGCGAAGCCGGGCTGGACGACTGGATCGGCTGGTTCAGGCTGGAAGTGTTCGAGCGCCATCACGCCAGCGCCGATGCCCTCGCCACGGCCGAACTGGCGCTGATCCTGTTCAGCCGTGCCCGACAACAGCAGATCCACAGTCCGCTGAACCTGCAGCAGCGCTTGAGCCAGTGGAAACGCCGGCAACAGTCGCCCGCCTTCTGAACGCACTCCCTTCTTGAACACCCGGCCACCTGACCAGTGGCCAATTGCTAACCATTCCCACCTCTGACACAATCGCGAACAATTCTCGTTGGTTAACACTTCCCAGTCGGTGATGCGTCGTGTCGTCAGCCCAAAGCCCCCACAGTGAGCTCGTCGGTGCGTTGTATCGCGACCATCGCGGCTGGCTGCTGGCCTGGCTGCGGCGCAACGTGGCGTGCCCGCAGCGGGCCGAGGACCTGAGCCAGGACACCTTCGTGCGCCTGCTCGGCCGCGATGAGCTGCCGGTGCCCCGCGAGCCCCGGGCCTTCCTGGTGGCCATCGCCAAGGGTTTGCTGTTCGACTACTTCCGCCGCGCCGCGCTGGAGCAGGCCTACCTGACCGAACTGATGCTGATCCCCGAAGGCGAACAGCCGTCGGTGGAAGAGCAGCAACTGATCCTCGAAGACCTCAAGGCCATCGACCGGATGCTCGGCCAACTGTCGACCAAGGCCCGCGCCGCCTTCCTCTATAACCGCCTCGACGGCCTCGGCCACGCCGAGATCGCCGAGAAGCTCGGCGTGTCGGTGCCCCGCGTGCGCCAGTACCTGGCCCAGGGCATCCGCCAGTGCTACATCGCCCTGTACGGTGAGCCGACATGAACCCCGCCAGCTCCAGGCCGGTGCCGGCCCATGTGCTGGACGCGGCGATCGCCTGGCAACTGACCCTGGACTCCAGCACCCCGCTGGAGCGCGAAGAATTCGCCAAATGGCACGCCGCCAGCGAAGAGCACGCCCGCGCCTGGCGCCAGCTGGGCATGCTCGACCAGCGTTTCAGCGTGGCCAAGGGCCCGGCGCGCACGGCCCTGCTGCAATCGCGCGAAGGCATCCGCCGCCGGGTGCGCAAGCTGGGCAGCGGCCTGGCCGGTGTGGTCGCGGTGATCGGCCTGGCCCTGTTCGCCAGCGAGCGCTACCTGCCGCTGGACTACTGGCTGGCCGACCAGCGCACCGCCACCGGCGAGCAGCGCACCGTGCGCCTGACGGACGGCACCTTGCTCAACCTCAACACCCACAGCGCGGTGGATGTGCGCTTCGATCAGCGGCAACGGCTGATCGTGCTGCAGGAAGGCGAAGTCCTCATCGAGACCGGCCACGGCGATGCCCGGCCGTTCATCGTCGAGACCCGCGAAGGCAGCATGCGGGCGCTGGGCACGCGGTTCCTGGTCAAGCGCGAAGAGCAAGGCACGCGCCTGAGCGTGCTGCAGTCGGCGGTGGCCGCCCATCCGCAGAGCGATCTGCAGGAGCAGATCCTGCGCGAGGGCCAGCAGGTGCTGATCCGCCGCGACGGCCTGGATCCGGTGGCGGCGCTCGCCCCCGGCGCCGATGCCTGGACCCGCGGCATGCTGGTGGTGGACAACGCGCGGCTGGAAGACCTGGTGCGCGAGATCGGCCGCTACCGCCGCGGGCATCTGGGCACCGCGCCGGAAGTCGCCGACCTGCGCATCACCGGCAGCTTCCCGCTGCACGACACCGACAAGGCCCTGAGCGCCCTGCTGCCGACCCTGCCGGTGCAGATCGAGCACCATACGCCGTGGTGGGTCACCGTCGCCAAGGCCGATGCCAAGCCCTGAAGCATCGCGTTGTCCGGACGGTCGCTGTCGCGAGCGGATCCGCACCCGCAACGGATCCTGAGAACACCCGAAAACCTGTGGGAGCGAGCTTGCTCGCGATGGGGCCATCCGCCGCAACGAAGCGGCCTGATCACACAGTGCGAAAAAAATTTCACCCGGCCCTATCACTTTTCGAATCTCGTCCGGCACACAGGCAATTGAGAAATATTTCCATTCAGGAGCCGCCGTATGTCCCGTTCGCTAGACACCTTGTTGCGCCCCAGTTTGCTGGCGGTCGCCATCGCCCTCTGCACCCCGCTGGCCAGCAGCCAACTGATCGCCGCTGAACAGGCGTCTGACGTGCGCGCCTACAACCTGCCGGCGGCGCCGCTGTCCACCACCCTGAACCAGATCGCCAGCCAGGGCGGCCTCGCGCTGTCGCTGAACCCTGCGCTGGCGGCCGGCAAGACCTCGGCCCCGGTCAACGGCCAGTACGACGCCGCCGGCGCCCTGCGCGCGGCCCTGCGCGGCACCGGCCTGCAACTGGAGCAGAGCGGCACCGGCACCTACACCCTGGTGGCCGTGCCGGAAGGCGTGATGGCCCTGCCGGAAACCTCGGTGATCGGCGTGGAAAACACGGAAAGCGCCTGGGGCCCGGTCGAAGGCTACACCGCCACCCGCACCGCCGCCGGCACCAAGACCGACACCGCGCTGGTCGAAGCCCCGCGCTCGATCTCCGTCGCCACCCGCCAGCAGATGGACGACCGCAGCGTGCACAGCCTCGATGACGCCGTGCGCTACATGCCCGGCATCACCGCCAGCAGCTACGGCAGCGACACCCGCGCCGACTGGCTGCGCGTGCGCGGCTTCGAGCCGACCCAGTTCCTCGACGGCCTGCCGCTGCCCAAGGGCGTCTACGCCAACCCGAAACAGGAAACCTGGAACCTGGACCGCCTCGCCCTGCTGCGCGGCCCGGCCTCGTCCGTCTACGGCCAGACCCCGCCGGGCGGTCTGCTGGACATGGTCAGCCGCCGTCCGAGCGACATCGCCAGCAGCGAGATCCAACTGCAGTACGGCAGCGACAACCACCGCCAGATCAACTTCGCCAGCACCGGCAAGATCGACGACGCCGGCCAGTTCCTCTACGGCATCAGCGGCGTGGTGCGCGACAGCGGCACCCAGATCGACCACGTCGACAACAAGCGCTACAACATCGCGCCGAGCCTGACCTGGAACATCGACGACGACACCAAGTTCACCCTGCTGACCCAATTCACCCGCGACGACACCGGCATCACCAGCCAGTTCCTGCCGGTGCAGGGCACCAAGATCGACATGCCGTTCGGCAAGGTCTCGCACCACAAGAACCTGGGCGACCCGGACTGGGAATACTACGACCGCACCTACTACGCGCTGGGCTATGCCTTCGAGCACCGCCTCAACGACGTGTGGCAGTTCAAGCAGAACCTGCGCTACACCAAGTCGGACCTGTCGTTCCAGGGCATCACCGTGGGCTCCTACCCGTTCACCCAGGTGGACAACGAAGGCAACGTCGGCCGCTCGACCACCATCGTCGACGAGGACATCAGCCAGTTCGCCGTGGACAACAACTTCCAGGCCGACTTCGCCACCGGCGACATCCGCCACACCCTGCTGCTGGGCCTGGACCACCAGCGCAGCAACACCAACTACACCTCGATCTTCGGCAGCGCGCCGTCGATCAACGTGAACAACCCGATCCACGGTCTGCCGATCACCCGTCCGGCGCGCTCCACCGCGTTCTACGACTACGACCAGAAGACCCACCAGACCGGCCTGTACGTGCAGGACCAGATGGCCCTCGACCAATGGCGCCTGACCCTCGGCGGCCGCGAGGACTGGGTGCACACCGGCACCAAGTTCTTCAACAAGGGCGACGCCACCGGCACCGACCGCGACAAGGCCTTCAGCGGCAACGCGGCGCTGAGCTACGTATTCGACAACGGCTTCGTGCCGTACATCTCCTACGCCGAGTCCTTCCAGCCCACCAGCGGCGCCGACTCCAGCTCCACCGAGTCGCTCAAGCCGACCGAAGGCAAGCAGTGGGAAATGGGCATCAAGTACCAGCCGCCCGGCAGCAAGACCCTGCTGACCGCAGCCGTGTATGACCTGACCCAGAAAAACGTGTCGGTCACCACCACCGTCAACAACATCCCGCTCACCAGCCAGACCGGCGAAGTGAAGGTCAAGGGCCTGGAGCTGGAAGCGGTCTCCGACGTCACCGACAACCTGAAGGTGATCGCCGCCTACACCCTGGCCAAGTCCGAAGTGCAGAAAGGCGACGACAAGGGCAACCGCCTGCAGCTGATGCCGAACCAGCAGGCGTCCCTGTGGGCCGACTACACCTGGCACTCCGGCGTGCTCGACGGCTTCGGCATCGGCGCCGGCGCCCGCTACACCGGCAACACCTACGGCGACAAGGCCAACACCTGGCTGGGCAAGGCCGACGCCTACACCGTGTTCGACGCCGCCGTGCACTACGACCTCGGCCGCCTGGACAACAGCCTCAAGGGCGCGTCGGTGGCCATCAACGCCACCAACCTGCTGGACAAGGACTACATCTCCACCTGCGACAGCTTCTACTGCTACTACGGCGACCAGCGCAGCGTCGTCGCCAGCGCCACCTACAAGTGGTAAGCGACTGAGCTGAACCGGCCCCGCAGCCAGGCCGTCCCCCCGGGGACGGCTTTGGCGTTTCTGAAGGTCATGAAATGAAAAGCAAAACAATTCGTCGCTGGTCGTTCGTGCACACCTGGACCAGCCTGATCTGCACCGTGTTCCTGCTGCTGTTGGCCCTGACCGGCCTGCCGCTGGTGTTCCACCACGAGATCGAGCACCTGCTCGGCGACGCGCCGGAATTTCGCGAAATGCCCGCCGACACCCCGCGCCTGAACCTGGCGCAACTGGTGGAGGCCGCCGAGCGGCATCGTCCCGACGAAGTCGTGCAGTACTTCGGTTTCGAAGACGACGAACCCAACGGCGTGCTGGCGATCATGGCGAAGACCGCCGGCACCGAGCCCAACTCGTCGCACTCCTTCATGCTCGACGCCCGCACCGGCGAAGCCGTGGAGACGCCGGCGGCCAACGGCGGCCTGATGCTGTTCATCCTGCGCCTGCACGTGGACATGTTCGCCGGCCTGCCGGGCAAGCTGCTGCTGGCGTTCATGGGGGTGCTGTTCGTGGTGGCGATCGTCTCCGGCACGGTGCTGTACCTGCCGTTCATGCGCCGGCTGGACTTCGCCACCGTGCGCCGGGACAAGTCCGCCCGCCTGCGCTGGCTCGACCTGCACAACCTGATCGGCGTCGTCACCCTGACCTGGGCGCTGGTGGTGGGGGTCACCGGGGTCATCAGCGCCTGCGCCGACCTGCTCATCTCCGCCTGGCGCAACGACGCGCTCGCCGCCCTGGTCGAGCCCTACCGCGACGCGCCGCCGCTGACCCACCGGGCACCGGCGACCCGCCTGCTCGACATCGCCGCAGACGTCGCGCCGGACATGCAGCCGGACTTCATCGCTTTCCCCGGCACGCGGTTCTCCAGCGAGCACCACTACGCGGTGTTCATGAAGGGCGGCACCCACCTGACCTCGCACCTGCTGACGCCGGTGCTGATCGACGCCAGCACCCTTGAGGTCACGGCCGTGGCCGAGCGGCCGTGGTACATGGACGCCATGGGCATGTCGCAGCCGCTGCACTTCGGCGACTACGGCGGCATGCCGATGAAAATCCTCTGGGCCACCCTCGACGTGCTGACCATCATCGTGCTCGGCAGCGGCGTGTACCTGTGGGTGGTGCGGCGCAAGGCGGCCAAGGCCGTGCCGCAAGCGGCGGAGGCGTCAGCATGAAGCCGCGCCGGTCGAATTTCTGGAAAGTCTTCAGCACGCCGCTGGTCATCGCGCTGCTCAGCGCCGCCGGGCTGTTCGCGGCGCTGCTGGGGGACGGGATCTGGGATGCCTTGAGCTGGATCGGCCTGGGCGTACCGGTGTGGCTGGGGATGAGGGGATTGCTGGCGCGCCGGTGAGCGTGCAGGCCTGCCGGGCGTCATCGCGGGCAAGTCGAAAGGGCCCAACCAGACACCATCAAGCCCTCGCCAGCCGCGCCGGAACTCACTAGGCTAGACCTCTGCATTTTCGCCGATTGCCGAGGTTTGCCCATGTCCGCCCCCAGCATGACCCTGTTCCACAACACCCTGTCCCCCTTCGTGCGCAAAGTCATGGTGCTGCTGCACGAGACCGGCCAGCAGAACCGCGTGGCCTTGCACGATTGCGTCCTCAGCCCCGTCAGCCCGGACGCGGCGCTGAACCTCGACAACCCGCTGGGCAAGATCCCCGCCCTGCGCCTGGCCGACGGCAACGTCATCCATGACAGCCGGGTGATCCTCGACTACCTCGACCACCAGCACGTCGGCAACCCGCTGATCCCCCGCGACGGCTCGGCCCGCTGGCGGCGCCTGACCCTGGCCTCGATGGCCGACGGGATCATGGACGCCGCCGTCACGGTGCGTTACGAGCAGGCCCTGCGCGCCCCGGAAAAGCACTGGGAAGAATGGCTCGACGCCCAGCGCGACAAGATCCGCCGCACCCTGGCGCTGCTGGAGCGCGACGCCATCGCCGAACTCACCAGCCACTTCGACATCGCCGCGATCAGCCTGGCCTGCGCCCTAGGCTACCTCGACCTGCGCTTCCCGGACATGGACTGGCGCACGGCCAACCCGCAACTGGCCAACTGGTACTTCGAGGTGAGCCAGCGGCCTTCGATGATCGCGACGATGCCCAAGGCCTAGGCCGGCCGTTCGGGCCTCACCGCGAGCGGCCTTTCTCCCACACGTGTCTGCGGATCCGTGCGGGAGCGAGCCTGCTCGCGATGGCGCCACCTCGGTTCCTCCGGCAACCACCCAAGAATCAGCGTCATCAACACCTGCGCCTCGCGCCGGTCCTCGCGCAACCCCAACGACCGGCTCATTGCACCGCCCCCAGGTCAAACGCCAGCGGCTTGGCCGGTTTCTGCCCGATCCCGTACCAGTCCAGCTTGCGGGTCAGCACCATGAACACGCCCAGCAGCCCGAACAGCAGCAGCGAGCCCATCAGCAGCGCGTAGTCCTCGGCGCTCAGCAGGCCGTAGAGCAGGCCGTACAGCGCCGCCAGCCCCGCCGAAAAACTCAGCCCGTGGCGCACGCTGCGCAGCACGTGGCACACGTAGAAACCGATCAGCAGCACACAGGCGCCGGCCGACAGCAGATACGCCAGGGCGAAGCCGATGTGCTCCGACAGCGACAGCAGCAACAGATAGAAGAACGCCAACGCCACGCCCACCAGCGCATATTGCACCGGGTGCACCGCCAAGCCTTTGAGCACCTCGAACAGGAAGAAGCCGGCGAACGTCAGGACGATGAACAGCAGCGCATATTTGATCGCCCGGTCGCTCTTGAGGTACTGGTCCACCGGATCGATGAAGCTCACGCCGAAGCGGCGCCCGTTGAACCCTTCGCAATCCCCCGCCACGCAGTGCTGCATGGCCTCTTGCAGGTTGGTGGAGAAGAACGAGGTCTGCCAGTCGGCGGTGAAGCCCTGATCGGTGATCTCCCGCTTGGCCGGCAGGAAATTGCCGACGAAGCTGGGATGCGGCCAGTTCGCGGCCAGGCTCACCCGACTGGTCTTGCCCACCGGCAGCACCTGCAGCGATCCGGTGCCTTGCAGGCGCAGGTCGAAGCCGAACGTCAGCTGCGTGGCCTTGCCGGCGTCCAGCGGCGGCAGCGTCACCCGCACGCCTTCACCGAGCCAGCCCACTTCGGTGCCGGGCACGAAGTCCAGGCGCTGGCCGTCGAGCTCCAGCTTCAGCGCGTTCTCGATGCCGCGGATGTCGCTGATGGCCACGGCCAGGAACGGCGCCTCGAACCGGTAGTCGGCGAAGTCTTCCTTGATGCCCAGTTGCGCCGGCAAAGAGAAATGCCCGCTGAGGCGGTTGTCGGCATGGAACAGCCGGGCCTCGTAGATGCCGCGGGCACGCAGTTCGGTCTGCACCTGGCCGTCGAGCTCGAAGCGCTCCGGCAGGAAGTACAGCCGCCCGCGGGCTTCGCTGAGCTCTTCATAGCGCTGGTTGGTCTTCTCGTTGGTCTTCCAGATGCGGACGGTCTTGCGGTACGGCACCACCATCACCGGCCCGCTCACCTGCTGGCTATAGCTGGAGCTGCGGGCGATGTCTTCCAGCACCCCGTCACGCAACTGCTGGCGTTCGTCGATCACGCCTTCGATCATCAGCAACGGCACCAGCAACAGCAGGATCAGCAGGGCGATCGCCCCGAGTTTCAATGCAAGGTTCTTGTTCATGGGACTCTCCCTGTTTCGGTGGGCAGAGTCTGGTTGGGCGGTGTGGGGGGAATGTGGGGGATGTGTGGAGTTTGTGTGGAGATTTGGCCTGCCTGATCGCGAGCAGGCTCGCGCCTGCACAAAGACAGCAAAGATCAAGGCAGGCGCAGGATCACTTCCACGCCGTTCTCGGCATTGCCGACCGCCATCGAGCCGCCGTGCAGTTTGACCACCTCTTCGACGAAGTTCAGCCCCAACCCCGTGCTTTTGCGCCCGCTGTCCGGGCGAGGCAACGAATAGAACCGCTCGCTCAGGCGCGGCAAGGCGTAATCGGGAATCGGCTCGGCCTCATTGAACAGGCGAACCACCACCTGCCCGCCGTCACGTTCGGCGCTGAAGCGCAGCAAACCGCCGGCCGGCGTGAAGTCCAACGCATTCTCCAGCAGGTTGGCCAGCGCCTGGCGCAACAGGAACGGCTCGCCGGTCAACGCCAGATCCGCCGGGACGGAGCGCTCGATGCGCAGCCGCTTGCCCTCGACCCGGGCGAGCTGCGCCTGCAACAGCCCGTCCACCAGTTCCGCCAACGGCACCGTCACCTGTTCCTCCAGGGTCTGGCGCTGTTCCACCTGGGCCAGGTTCAGCAGCCGTTCGATCAACTGCTGCATCCGCGCGCTTTCGCTGTCGATGTTGCCGACGAAGCGTTGCCGGTGCTCCGGCGGCATGTCCCCCTGCAACAGCTCCGCCGCCCCGCGGATCGCCGCCAACGGGCTCTTCAGTTCGTGGGTCAGGGTGTGCACATAGCGTTCGACGTAGGCCTTGCCTTCGAGCTGGGTGCGCATCTGCTCCACGGCCGTGGCCAGCTGCGCAAGCTCGCCGCCGCGGTAGTGCGGCACCTCCACCCGGCGGCCCTCGCTCACGGCCTGGGCGTAGCCGGTCAGGCGGTGCAGCGCCCGGCTCAGCCACCACGACAGCAACGCGCCGAACAGCAGGCCGAGGCCGATCAGCGCGGCGCCATAGCCCAGCAACCGGCGTTCGGTGCGGTCGACGTAGGGTTGCAGGGAGCTGTTGGGCTTGGCCACCGTCACCACGCCGATGATCCGCCCGCCGTCGCGGATCGGCGCGCCGACGTGCATCACCGACGAGGCCGGGTCGTCCGGGTCGCTGCGGCTGGAGCGGGCGCCGTACTCGCCGCGCAGGGTCAGGTAGACGTCGTTCCAGCGCGAATAGTCCTGGCCCACTGCGGCGCCGCTGGAGTCCAGCACCACGATGCCGTTGGCGTCGGTGACGTAGATGCGGTGGTTGACCTGGTTCTTCGGCAGGCCCCAGATCGTCGCCTTCGGCTGGCGCTCGCCGTAGGCGCGCAGCAGCTGCGGCCAGCGGTTCTGGTTGAGGGTGCCGGCCTTGAAGTCGTCGCGCAGGATCTCCGCCATCAGGTTGGCGGTGTCCACCAGGGTCTCTTCGGTGGACTGGCGCACGCCGGGGCGGATCTCTTCCATGACGGTGTTGAGCACGAAATAGCCGGTCAGGCCGATGAACAGCACGTACACCAGGAAGATCCGCAGCCCCAGCGGCATCAGCTGTGCCCCGGACTGTAGCTGTAGCCGAGGCCGCGGTGGGTCTGGATCGGCTCGGCGTCGGCGCGCACCAGGCGCAGCTTGGCGCGCACGCTCTTGATGTGGCTGTCGATGCTGCGCTCGTAGCCGGCATCGGCGGCCACGCCCAGGGCGTCGAGCAGTTGCTCGCGGCTGAACACCCGCTCCGGCTGTTCGAGCAGGCATTGCAGCAGGCGGAACTCATGGCGGGTCAAGCTCAGGGGCTGGCCGCGGTAGCAGATCTGCACGCGCTCGGCATCGATGCGAAACACCGCCGAGGCGGCCTCAACGCACGGGCGCGGCGCCATGCGCTTGAGGATCGCGCGGACCCGGGCCGCGACCTCACGGGGGCTGAACGGCTTGACCACATAGTCGTCGGCGCCGATCTCCAGCCCCACCACCCGGTCGATCTCGGCGTCCCGGGCGCTGAGGAACAGCACCGGCACTTCCGAGAACCGGCGCAGTTGCCGGCAAGTCTCGAAACCGCTGATGTCCGGCAGGCCGATGTCGAGAATGATCAGGTCGGCCGGGGTCTGGCGCTGGTGGGCGAGCGCGGCGGCGCCGAGGCTCAGCCACGTGGTGGTGAACCCCTCGCCCTGCAGGGCAAAAATCAGCGTGTCGGCAATCGCCGCTTCGTCTTCGACAATCAGAATGTGAGGCATGGCGTCCGAGCCCGTGGGTTGGTGCGCGAACGGTGCCCCAAGCCTCGCCTTACGTCAATGAGACCACTTCGGCATCAGCAATCGGGCTTGTCGGCGGTGAAGCGCCGCGCCGGGTTCACCGCCGCGCCGAACTCGCTCAGCGCCTTGGATCCGATCAACAACGGGTAGACGAAGTTGCTGCGGTCGGTCAGGTTGACCTCCACGGTGCGCTTGACGTTGCCCAGGCACAGTTCCAGGTCGACCACCGGACGCTTGGCGAGCTCGACGCTCTCGCCCTCTTCGCCTTCCTCCTCGGAGCGGTTCTTGATCTTGCTGATCCGCGCCACCTTGTGCTCGTAGACCTTGTTGTCGGCGCCTTTGGTGGCGAGGCGAAAGCGCACCCACTCGTCGCCGTCGCGGGTGAAGGTCTCGATGTCCTTGGCCGACAGCGACGCGGTCAGCGCGCCGGTGTCCATCTTGGCCTTGAGCACTTGGCCGCCGATCTCCGGCAGCGCGATGTATTCGTAGCGACCGTACAGGGTCGGTTCGGCGGCCATGACCGGCAGGGCCACCAGGGAAAGCAGTGCAAGGAGGGATTTCACGTTGAGGGCTTCCTTGGGAAATGGGGGGCGTCAGACGCCGAACTCTAGACCGCTGAAAATCACAATAGTTGATCGCGCGCCGGCCTCTGCGGCGAAGGCGCCTGCTGGCGCCGGAACCGCGGCGGCTGCGCAGCCGAAGGGAGCAGGCGCCCTCGCCACAATGGAGCAACCCTACCCGCGCGCAGGTGAAACATTTGTCACCGACGATTTGGCCTGTCGCCCGAAGCCACTTATCATGGCGCGCCCATCCGCTTTCATAGAGTCGCTTATGCGCCGCCTGCTCACCGGCTGTCTCGTCACCCTGCTGCTGTTGCTCAACACCCTGGCGCTGTTCGGCCCGCTGATGGTGTTCGCCTTGCTCAAGCTGATCCTGCCGGGACGCCTGCGCGACATCGCCTCGGGGGCGGTGATGTGGATCGCCGAGACCTGGGCCGAGATCGACAAGCTGATCTTCCGCCTGTGCATCCCCACGCAGTGGGACATCCGCGGCGGCGACGACCTGCGCGGCGACACCTCGTACCTGGTGGTCAGCAACCACCAGTCCTGGGTCGACATCCCGGCGCTGATCCAGACCCTCAACCGGCGCACGCCGTTCTTCAAGTTCTTCCTCAAGAAAGAACTGATCTGGGTGCCGTTCCTGGGCCTGGCCTGGTGGGCGCTGGACTACCCGTTCATGAAGCGCTACACCAAGGCGTTCCTGGCCAAGCACCCGGAACTGGCCGGCAAGGACCTGGAGATCACCAAGGCCGCGTGCGAGCTGTTCAAGCGCCAACCGGTGACCGTGGTCAACTACCTGGAAGGCACACGCTTCACCGCCGCCAAAAGCGCCCAGCAGCAATCGCCGTTCAGCCACCTGCTCAAGCCCAAGGCCGGCGGCGTGGCGTTCGTGCTGGCGGCGATGGGCGAACAGCTGGACGCGATCCTCGACGTGACTGTGGTGTACCCGCAAGAGAAGATTCCGGGGTTCTGGGACCTGATCAGCGGCAACGTGCCCCGCGTGATCATCGACATCCAGACCCGCGAGCTGGATCCGGCCCTGTGGCAGGGCGACTACGAAAACGACCCGGCCTTTCGCGAAAAGGTCCAGGGCTGGGTCAACCAGCTCTGGACCTTGAAGGACCGGCGCATCGCCGAGCTCAAGAACGAACGCCGCTGACTCAACTGCCGGCGCCGGCCCCCCAGATGCTGCCCAGGCTCTGCAGCAACGGTCCGCCGACGCCCTGCTGACCGAGGAACTGCAGCAGCACCGGGGCAAACTGGCCGACCATGCCGCTGTCCATGCCCAAGGCGCCGAAGGCGTTGTTCAGGTCGTTGGTGTCCTTGACGTTGCCCAGGGCGTTGTCCAGCCCGGCGGACTTGCCCGAAGACCCCAACAGACCGCTCAGCATGGCCAGGTTGCCGGCCCCACCCGAGAGTTGGTCGATGCCCGGCACGCTCTTGGCCAGTTCCGAGTAGTCGGTGTTGCTGAGCTGGTTCTTCGCCAGCCCCAGCATGGCGCTGGTGCCGCCCACGGCCTGTTGCGGGGTGACGTTCAACGCGCCCAGGGCGTTGAGCAGGCCGGCGGTCTGCGAGGTCGGCGCAGCGTCCGCGGCCTTGTCGCCGCCCTGCATGCCCGCCACCGCGCCCGCCACGTCGTTCAGGCTGAAACCGGCGAACACGGGGCCGGCCAGCGCCATCAGCGAGGCCAGGGCAATACCGCGCGAAATCTTCATTCAGACATCCTCTTGTGGCATGAAAGCCGCCCGACAGGCAGCGAAACTGCCGGTTTGACCGGGCAGCCGCCGGCATGTTCCGGGGCGGTGCGGCCATATTCCGCTTGCCGGTGTCCATGAATCGTGAAAAGAACACACGGCGCCGCTGGCCATCGGCGATAACAACGTCGGCGAATATCAGCAAACGCACTAAAGGACTGTCAGGTATGACAGTAGGCAGGATCCGTCAGACGCCGGAGCATGGGCACTCCCAACCCGTAAAAGGAGTTACCCGATGAAACTCGGCATTTTGGCTGGTGCCCTGGCACTGTGCGGTCTGGCGGGCAATGCGCTGGCGGCCACCGCCACCTGCCCTCCCATCCAGGCGATCAAACAGGCGCCGATGGACGGCGGCGGTTTTGCCTACCAATCCCCCGGCCCGACCGGATCGGGGCAGCAGTGGAACGGCGATAACGAAGAGGCCAAGGAGAATTTCCTGGCAGACTCGCGCTTCACGGACGCCAGCTACAAGGCCAGCACCAACGCGGTGATCTGCAGCTACGAAGGCGCCGGGGACGCAGGTCTCCGGGTCGTGCTGAAAAAGGTCAACGGCTTCGCCGCGGCCGCCGGCACTGCCTGGAACGGCGAGGCCTGCGCAGGCCAGGACACCGCCAAGTGCGCCTTCAACTACAGCTCGGTGACCGCCCCCTAGGCGCGGGCACCGGCAACGAAAAAAAGGGGCGACAAGGATGTCGCCCCTTTCTGTTTCACGCCCGGCCTCAGGCCGCGCTGAACAGCTTGTGCGGATCGATCACAAACTTCTTCGGCACGCCGGCATCGAACTCGCCGTAGCCTTCCGGCGCCTGGTCGAGGCTGATGACCTGCACGCCCACCACCTCGGCGATGTTGATGCGGTCCCACATGATCGCCTGCATCAGCTGGCGGTTGTACTTCATCACCGGGGTCTGGCCGGTGTGGAAGCTGTGGGACTTGGCCCAGCCCAGGCCGAAGCGGATGCTCAGGCTGCCCATCTTCGCCGCCGCGTCCACCGCGCCCGGATCCTCGGTCACGTACAGGCCCGGAATGCCGATCTTGCCGGCCACGCGCACCACGCCCATCAGCGAGTTGAGCACCGTGGCCGGGGCTTCCTGTTTCACCCCGTCATGGCCATGACCACGGGCTTCGAAGCCCACGCAGTCAACGGCGCAATCGACTTCCGGCTCGCCCAGCAGCGCAGCGATCTGCTCGTGCAGCGGCGCATCCTTGGACAGGTCGACGATCTCGAAGCCCTGGGCCTTGGCGTGGGCCAGGCGGATCGGGTTGACGTCGCCGACGATCACCACCGCCGCGCCCAACAGGCGCGCCGAGGCGGCCGAAGCCAGGCCGACGGGGCCGGCGCCGGCGATGTAGACGGTGCTGCCAGGGCCTACGCCGGCGGTCACGGCGCCGTGGTAGCCGGTCGGCAGGATGTCGGACAGGCAGGTCAGGTCGCGGATCTTCTCCATGGCCTTGTCGCGGTCCGGCAGCTTCAGCAGGTTGAAGTCGGCGTACGGCACCAGCACGTACTCGGCTTGGCCGCCGGTCCAGTCGCCCATGTCGACGTAGCCGTAGGCACCGCCGGCGCGGGCCGGGTTGACGGTCAGGCAGACGCCGGTGTGCTGTTCCTTGCAGGAACGGCAGCGCCCGCAGGCCACGTTGAACGGTACGGACACCAGATCGCCGATCTTCAGGCTCTCGACGTCGCTGCCCTTCTCGATCACCTCGCCGGTGATCTCATGGCCCAGCACCAGCCCGACCTGGGCGGTGGTGCGACCGCGCACCATGTGCTGGTCGGAGCCGCAGATGTTGGTGGAAACCACACGCAGGATGACACCGTGCTCGATCTTCCTGCCGCGCGGATCCTGCATTTTCGGATAGTCGATCTTCTGCACTTCGACCTTGCCAGCGCCGAGATACACCACACCACGATTGCCAGACATGCTTTCACCTCGCTGTTGTTTTTATGGAACCGCGCCGCCCAGGCAGGCCGCGCGTTGAGTGCTCGGGTACAGATGCTGTTTCTTGTGTTGCCCGTCAGGGCCCTATCGCCAGCAGGCTGGCTCCCACAGTGGAATGCCTACCTGCGGGAGCCAGCCTGCTGGCGATAGCGATCTAAAGAACGACCGTGCGGTTGGCGTTGAGGAACACCCTCCGCTCGATGTGATAGCCCACGGCCCGCGCCAGGGTCAGGCCTTCGATGTCGCGCCCCTTGGCGATCAGGTCTTCGGGGTAATGGCTGTGGTCCACGGCCTCGACGCCTTGGGCGATGATCGGCCCCTCGTCCAGGTCGTTGTTGATGTAGTGCGCCGTGGCGCCGACCAGCTTCACGCCCTTGTTGTAGGCCTGGTGGTACGGCTTGGCGCCCTTGAAGCCCGGCAGCAGCGAGTGGTGGATGTTGATCGCCTTGCCGTCGAGCTTGCGGCACAGCTCCGGCGACAGCACCTGCATGTAGCGGGCGAGGATCACCAGCTCGGCGCCGGCTTCCTCGATCACCTGCCACACCTGGCGTTCCTGGGCCGGCTTGTCGTTGGGGTCGAGGGGGAAATGGTAATAGGGAATCTGGTGCCAGTCGGCCAGCGGCTTGAGGTCCGGGTGGTTGGACACCACCGCCGCCACGTCCATCGACAACTGGCCGATGCGCTGACGGTAGAGCAGGTCGTTGAGGCAGTGGTCGGCCTTGGAGACCATGATCACCACCTTTGGCCGGTAGTTCGGCGCCGTCAGCTCGAAGACCATGCCGAAAGCCTGGCCGCGCTCGGCGAGGCCGGCGCGGAACGACTGCTCGTCGAAGCCGTCGGGCTGGCGGAACTCCACGCGGATGAAGAACCGGCCCGAGAGCCGGTCATCGAACGAATGGTGCTCGGTGACGTAGCAGCCCTGCTCGTAGAGAAAACGCGTGACCGCGTCCACGGTGCCGAGGACGCTGGGGCAGTCGGCGGTCAGAATCCATGTATCCGGGGCGCGGCTCATAACGGGTGACTCCTGTTGCGACAACGGTGAACAGAGTGAACGCTGTGGCGAGGGAGCTTGCTCCCGCTCGGCTGCGAAGCAGTCGCAAAACGTATCCCCGCGTTAATCCTGAAAAGCTTCAGTGGCTGGATAAAGGGTCGCTTCGCAACCCAGCGGGAGCAAGCTCCCTCGCCACAGAAGCCGTTACGGCAGGTCAGGCCTGGACGCTCAGGCCGTATTCGGCGGCGGCATCCTGCAGCCACAGCCACCAGTAGTCCGAGAAGCTGCGGCGGATCAAAAGCTCCCAGGTGTCTTCGGCGGTGTGGCGGATCATCAGCTGCGACTTGGCGAACACCGTGCCGACCGCCTTGCCCACCGGGAAGTTGTTCGGGTGCACGTCATAGCTGGTGGACTTCATCAGCACCTGACGCACGTTCGGCCCGCTCAGTTCGAGCAGTTGCTGGCCGCCGCTGACGTTGACGATGGCGATGTGCAGGTCGCCCAGCGCCTCGCGCAGCTTCTGCTCGGCGGCGAACTCTTCGCCGCCCGGCACGATCAGCAGCCACTCGTCCGGGCCCATCCACTGCAGGCTGGTCTCGCCCTTGACGATGACGCTCAGGGCGCCGGGCAGTTCGATGCCCAAAGCCTTGTGCACGCCGGCGGCGAAGGCCGCGTCATGGCCGTCGCCGCGCAGGGTCAGGTGGCCGAGGAGTTTCTTTTCGCGCACGGTCACGCCGGCGTTCTTGCGGCCCTTGCCCACCAGCCCGGCGAGGTCGGCATGATGCAGCGACGACTCGGCCTTGGCCCCGGTGGTCGGGCGTTGTTGGTACACGTTGGCTGCGGTCATAAAGCACCTTTCCTGAATTCTGTTGGTTCCTGTGGAGGCTGCACTGCCGTCATCGCCAGCAGGCTGGCTCCCACATTCAACCGTGTGTCCCTGTGGGAGCCAGCCTGCTGGCGATTGGCGGCCCACACAGGGTTCGAGGCCGTCAAATGTTCTGGCGATCGCCTTTCGGATCGAAGAACACCGAAGAAACGATTTCCGCCTCGATCACGCGGCCGTCGGCCAGCGGCGCGAACACCCGCTCGCCCAGGCGCTTGAGGCCGCCCTTGACCACGCCCATGGCAAACGAATAGCCCAGGGAGTTGTGCGCGTAGCTGGAGGTCACGTGGCCGACCATGGTCATCGGGATCGCCTGCTTGGTGTTGAACACCAGTTGCGCGCCTTCCGGCAGCCATTGGGTCGGGTCGATCGGCTTGAGGCCCACCAGTTGCTTGCGCTGGTCGCGCACGCAGTCCTCACGGTTCATGCCGCGCTGGCCGATCCACGAGAACGGTTTGGTGCGGCCGACGCACCAGCCCATGTTCAGGTCGTCCGGGGTCATCGAGCCGTCGGTGTCCTGGCCGACGATGATGAAGCCCTTCTCGGCGCGCAGCACGTGCATGGTCTCGGTGCCGTACGGGGTCAGGTTGTACTTCTTGCCGGCCTCGACGATCTTTTCCAGCACGCCCATGGCGTAGTCGGCCTGCACGTTGACTTCGTACGACAGTTCGCCGGTGAACGAGATCCGGAACACCCGGGCCGGCACGCCGCCGACCAGGCCTTCCTTCCAGGTCATGAACGGGAAGCCGTCGCGGTCCAGGTCGATGTCGGTGACTTCGCTCAGCAGCTTGCGGCTGTTGGGGCCCGACAGGGTCATGGTCGCCCAGTGGTCGGTGACGGAGGTGAAGTACACCTTCATGTCCGGCCATTCGGTCTGGTGGTACAGCTCCAGCCACTGCAGCACGCGGGCCGCGCCGCCGGTGGTGGTGGTCATGACGAAATGGTTGTCGGCCAGGCACGCCGTCACGCCGTCGTCGAAGACCATGCCGTCTTCCTTGCACATCAGGCCGTAGCGGGCCTTGCCCACGTCGAGCTTGGTCCAGGCGTTGGTGTACACGCGGTTGAGGAACTCGCGGGCGTCCGGGCCCTGGATGTCGATCTTGCCCAGGGTCGAGGCGTCCAGCAGGCCGACGCTGTCGCGCACGGCCTTGCACTCGCGCTTGACCGCCGCGTGCAGGTCTTCGCCGTTCTTCGGGAAGTACCAAGGGCGTTTCCACTGGCCGACGTCCTCGAACTCGGCGCCGTTCTTCAGGTGCCAGGCGTGCAGCGCGGTGAAGCGCACCGGCTCGAAGAGGTGCCCGCAGTGCCGGCCGGCCACGGCGCCGAAGGTGATCGGCGTGTAGTTCGGACGGAACATCGTGGTGCCCATCTGCGGGATGGTGATGTTCATCGAGCGGGCGGCGATGGCCAGGCCGTTGATGTTGCCCAGCTTGCCCTGGTCGGTGCCGAAGCCCAGCGCGGTGTAGCGCTTGACGTGCTCGACCGACTCGAAGCCCTCGCGGGTCGCCAGTTCGATGGCGGCGGCGGTGACGTCGTTCTGCAGGTCGACGAACTGCTTCGGCGCACGGGCGGTGCCTTTCTCGTGGGGAACCTGGAACAGCGCCAGGGTCGCTTCCTCGAGACGGCTGAGGGCCTTGGGCAAGGTGCCCTCGACCACACTGAAACCGGCCTCGCTGGCGGCGCGGGCACCGCCCTCGAAACCGTCGGCCAGCGAATCGCCGAGGCCGTAAACACCGTTGATGCCGCCGACGCATACGCGTTTCTGCGGCGCTTCGCCCGGCACGAAGCCGAGGATGTCGTCACGCCAGACCGGCTTGCCGCCCAGGTGCGATGCCAGGTGAACCACCGGGCTGTAGCCGCCGGAGCTGGCGATCACGTCGCAGTCCAGCCATTCGCCGGGACTGGTCACGGCATGGGCTTTCACATCGATGGCGGCCACGCGGGCGGCGGTCACGCGCTTGCTGCCGCGGGCCTCGATCACGGCGCTGCCGGTGAGGATGCGGATGCCTTTGGCGCGGGCCTCTTCCACCAGCGCACCGCGGGGGTTGCTGCGGGCGTCGGCGATGGCCACCACTTGCAGGCTGGCGTCGAGCCAGTCCAGCGCCACGCGGTAGGCGTGGTCGTTGTTGGTGCTCAGGACGAGTTTTTTGCCCGGCGCCACGCCGTAGCGGCGCACGTAGGTCGAGACCGCGCCGGCCAGCATGTTGCCCGGCACGTCGTTGTTGCCGTAGACCAGCGGACGCTCGTGGGCGCCGGTGGCCAGCACCACGCGCTTGGCGCGCACCCGGTGGATGCGCTGGCGCACCTGGCCGATCGGCGCGCGGTCGCCGAGGTGGTCGGTGAGGCGCTCGTGGATGGTCAGGAAGTTGTGGTCGTGGTAGCCGTTGACCGTGGCGCGCGGCAACAGCAGCACGTCCGGGGTGTTCTTCAGCTCGGCGATGACGCTCGCCACCCACTCCATCGCCGGCTTGCCGTCGAGGCTTTCGCGGGAGTCGAGCAGGCTGCCGCCGAACTCTTCCTGCTCGTCGGCCAGGATCACCCGTGCGCCGCTGCGCGCAGCGGCCAGCGCGGCGGCCAGGCCTGCGGGGCCGGCGCCGACGATCAGCACGTCGCAGTGCTGGTTCATGTAGTCGTAGCTGTCCGGATCGTTCTCGGTCGGCGAGCGGCCGAGGCCGGCGGCCTTGCGGATGTACTTCTCGTAGGTCATCCAGAACGACTGCGGATACATGAACGTCTTGTAGTAGAAGCCCGGCGGCATCAGCTTGCCGCCGACCTTGCCGAGGATCCCCATCATGTCGTTGTTCACGCTCGGCCAGCCGTTGGTGCTGGTGGCGACCAGGCCCTGGTACAGCGCCTGTTGGGTGGCGCGCACGTTGGGGATCTGGGTGGCTTCGGTGGCGCCGATCTGCAGCACCGCGTTCGGCTCTTCGGCACCGGCGGCGAAGATGCCGCGCGGGCGGGAATACTTGAAGCTGCGGCCGATGATGTCGACGCCGTTGGCGATCAGCGCCGCCGCCAGGGAGTCGCCCTCGAAGCCCTTGTAGCCCTGGCCGTTGAAGGTGAAGCTCAGCACTTTGTTGCGGTCGATCCGTCCACCGTTGGACAGGCGATTGATCTGGCTCATACCTTCTCTCCCAGAGCCTGCGCGGCCGCTTTCGGACTGTCGGCCTTGTCGGTGAATTGCGGCTTGGCGCCGATCTTGTAGGTTTCGAGGATCTCGTAGGTCACGGTGTCGCGGGTGACGTTGAAGTACTGGCGGCAACCGGCGACGTGGTCCCACAGCTCATGGTGCAGGCCGCGCGGGTTGTCGCGGAAGAACATGTAGTCGCCCCACTGCTCGTCGGTGCAGGCGTTCGGATCCAGCGGACGCGGGATGTGCGCCTGGCCGGAAGCGTGGAATTCCTCTTCGGAGCGCAGTTCGCCGCAGTGAGGACAGAAGATGTGCAACATGGTGAAGTCTCCTGTTAGTGGGCGACGGCGGCGGCGCCGTGTTCGTCGATGAGGGCGCCGCTGTGGAAGCGGTCGATGGAAAACGGTGCGGCCAGCGGGTGCATCTCGCCCTTGGCCAGGCTGGCGGCGAACACGTTGCCCGAGCCTGGGGTGGCCTTGAAGCCGCCGGTGCCCCAGCCGCAGTTGAAGAACATGTTCGGCACCGGGGTCTTGGAGATGATCGGGCAGGCGTCCGGGGTGGTGTCGACGATGCCGCCCCACTGGCGGTTCATGCGCACGCGGGACAGCACCGGGAACATCTCGACGATGGCCTGGATGGTGTGCTCGATCACCGGGTACGAACCGCGCTGGCCGTAGCCGTTGTAGCCGTCGATGCCGGCGCCGATCACAAGGTCGCCCTTGTCGGACTGGCTGATGTAGCCGTGCACGGCGTTGGACATGATCACGCTGTCGATGATCGGCTTGATCGGCTCGGACACCAGCGCCTGCAGCGGGTGGGATTCGAGCGGCAGGCGGAAGCCGGCGAGCTTGGCCATGTGGCCGGAGTTGCCGGCGGTGACCACGCCGACGCGCTTGGCGCCGATGAAGCCTTTGTTGGTCTCCACACCGATGCACACGCCGTTTTCCTTGCGGAAACCGATCACTTCGGTCTGCTGGATCAGGTCAACGCCCAAGGCGTCGGCCGCACGGGCGAAGCCCCAGGCCACGGCATCGTGGCGGGCCACGCCGCCGCGGCGCTGGACGGTGGCGCCCATCACCGGGTAGCGGGTGTTCTTGGAGCAGTCCAGGTACGGGATCTCGTCCGCCACCTGTTTGGCGTCGAGCAGCTCGCCGTCGATGCCGTTGAGGCGGTTGGCGCTGACCCGGCGCTCGGAGTCGCGGATGTCCTGCAGGGTATGGCACAGGTTGTAGACGCCGCGCTGGGAGAACATCACGTTGTAGTTCAGGTCCTGGGACAGGCCTTCCCACAGTTTCATCGCGTGCTCGTACAGGTGCGCCGACTCGTCCCACAGGTAGTTGGAACGCACGATGGTGGTGTTGCGGGCGGTGTTGCCGCCGCCCAGCCAGCCCTTCTCGACCACGGCCACGTTGGTGATGCCGTGCTCCTTGGCCAGGTAGTAGGCGGTCGCCAGGCCGTGCCCGCCGCCGCCGACGATGACCACGTCGTAGACCTTTTTCGGGGTCGGCGTGCGCCACATGCGCTGCCAGTTCTCATGGTGGCTGAGGGAGTGCTTGAAGAGGCCGAAGCCCGAATAGCGTTGCATAGTCATTACTCCAGAACCGCTCAGCGATAAACCGGGAAGTCAGCGCACAGGGCCGAAACCTGCTGGGCGACATTGGCCTCGACATCGGCGTCGCCGAGGTTGTCGAGGATGTCGCAGATCCAGCCGGCCAGCGTCGCGCACTGGGTCACCTTGAAGCCGCGGGTGGTCACCGCCGGGGTGCCGATGCGCAGGCCCGAAGTGACGAACGGCGACTGCGGGTCGTTCGGCACGGCGTTCTTGTTCACGGTGATGTGGGCGCGGCCCAGCGCCGCATCCGCGTCCTTGCCGGTGAGGCCCTGACGGATCAGGCTGACCAGGAACAGATGGTTGTCGGTGCCGCCGGACACTACATCGTAGCCACGTTTGACGAATACGCCCGCCATCGCCTGGGCGTTCTCGATCACCTGCTGCTGGTAGGCCTTGAAGCCGGGCTCCAGCGCTTCCTTGAAGCACACGGCCTTGGCGGCGATGACGTGCATCAGCGGGCCGCCCTGGGCGCCGGGGAACACGGCGGCGTTGAGTTTCTTCTCGATCTCTTCGTTGGCCTTGGCCAGGATCAGGCCGCCGCGCGGGCCGCGCAGGGTCTTGTGGGTGGTGGTGGTGACCACGTCGGCGAACGGGATCGGGTTCGGGTACAGGCCCGCCGCCACCAGACCGGCCACGTGGGCCATGTCGACGAACAGCAGCGCACCGACCTTGTCGGCGATCTGGCGGAAACGCGGGAAGTCGAGGGTCTTGGAGTACGCCGAGAAGCCGGCGACGATCATCTTCGGCTTGTGCTCGACGGCCAGGCGCTCGACTTCGTCGTAGTCGATCAGGCCGGTGGCGGTGTCGATGCCGTACTGCACGGCGTTGTACAGCTTGCCCGAGGACGACACCTTGGCGCCGTGGGTCAGGTGGCCGCCGTGGGCCAGGCTCATGCCCAGGATGGTGTCGCCGGCCTGCAGCAGCGCCAGGTACACGGCGCTGTTGGCCGAGGAGCCGGAGTGCGGCTGGACGTTGGCGTAATCGGCGCCGAACAGTTGCTTGGCGCGCTCGATGGCCAGGGCCTCGACCTTGTCCACGTGCTCGCAGCCGCCGTAGTAGCGCTTGCCCGGATAGCCTTCGGCGTACTTGTTGGTCAGGCCGCTGCCCTGGGCCTCCATGACGCGCTTGCTGGTGTAGTTCTCGGACGCGATCAGCTCGATGTGATCTTCCTGACGTTGCTCCTCGGCATTCATCGCCGCCAGCAGTGCATCGTCGTAACCCTGGATCCGGTCTTGCTTGCTGAACATCGCGTCTCTCCCAGCGGCGTCTGTGCGCCATTCGTCTCGGTCAGGCACCGGCGTTTCGGCAGTGCCCTTTGGATGCGATGGTATGACCGGTTCGGACACGTCAAATGCCTACGGACGCCACGCAAAGGCGCGTTTACGACATGGCGGGAAACCGGCGGGCCAGACGCAAGGCCCAACGCCTGGCGATGGCGTTCCGTCTGTCAGCCGTGATGGGACTGGCACACCGTCATCGCGGGCAAGCCCGCTCCCACAGTGTCCGAGGCGTTCGCGGATTCTGCGTTCACCCGCAATACCTGTGGGAGCGGGCTTGCCCGCGAAAGCGGCATGTCGGTCAAAGATGAATGCACTGATGCGCCCCATCGCCAGCAGGCTGGCTCCCGCATGGATCGGTGGTGCAGGCCGGACGGCATCGCTGTACAGTTCCGCAAGCGACATCCCGTGCGCGCCCCGGACGATCTTCGGTACAGTGCGTACCCTCATTGACCAACGGGTCACCACAAGTGACCCGATCACGGAAGCCGGCCATGACCGACAAGAGCCAACAATTCGCCAGCGACAACTATTCCGGCATCTGCCCCGAGGCCTGGGCCGCCATGGAACAGGCCAACCAGGGCCACCAGCGCGCCTACGGCGACGATGAATGGACGGCCCGCGCCTCGGACCATTTCCGCAGGCTGTTCGAGACCGACTGCGAGGTGTTCTTCGCCTTCAACGGCACCGCCGCCAACTCCCTGGCCCTGGCCTCGATGTGCCAGAGCTACCACAGCGTGATCTGCTCGGAGACCGCCCACGTCGAGACCGACGAGTGCGGCGCGCCGGAGTTCTTCTCCAACGGCTCCAAGCTGCTGATCGCCGGCACCGAGAACGGCAAGCTGACCCCGGCCTCGATCCGCGAGATCGCCCTCAAGCGCCAGGATATCCACTACCCCAAGCCGCGCGTCGTGACCCTGACCCAGGCCACCGAGGTCGGCAGCGTCTACACCCCGGACGAAGTGCGCGCCATCAGCGCCACCTGCAAGGAACTGGGCCTGAACCTGCACATGGACGGCGCGCGGTTCTCCAACGCCTGCGCGTTCCTGGGCTGCTCGCCGGCGGACCTGACCTGGAAGGCCGGCGTCGACGTGCTGTGCTTCGGCGGCACGAAGAACGGCATGGCGGTCGGCGAGGCGATCCTGTTCTTCAACCATGAACTGGCCGAAGACTTCGACTACCGCTGCAAGCAGGCCGGACAACTGGCCTCGAAGATGCGGTTCCTGTCGGCGCCGTGGGTCGGCATCCTGGAGAACGACGCCTGGCTCAAGTACGCCCGCCACGCCAACCGCTGCGCGCAACTGCTGGCGGAACTGGTCAGCGACATCCCGGGCGTCGAGCTGATGTTCCCGGTGCAGGCCAACGGCGTGTTCCTGCAACTGTCGGAGCCGGCCCTCGCCGCGCTGACCGCCCGTGGCTGGCGCTTCTATACCTTCATCGGCAAGGGCGGCGCACGGTTCATGTGCTCGTGGGACACCGAGGAAGAGCGGGTGCGCGAGCTGGCCCGTGACATCCGCGAGGTGATGTCCGCCTGATTCTTCGCGCACATGAACGCCCGGATGAGGGGATTCCCCGTAATGAGGTAATCCCCTGTGGCGAGGGAGCTTGCTCCCGCTGGGGTGCGTAGCAGCCCAAAAACCTGAGCCCGCGGTTCGCCAGACAAACCGAACTACCTGCATCACGACTGCTTCGCAGCCGAACGGGACGGTGCGTCGATCCGACAAGCTCCCTCGCCACAAAGCTGCATCACAGTCGTCGCTTCTGCTTGGTCTACAGTGTGTGTCGAGCCTTTCCGCTCACATAACAACAAGCAGGAGCGAACGCATGTCCCTCAAAGGCAAGACCCTGTTCATCACCGGCGCCAGCCGCGGCATCGGGCGCGAGATCGCGCTGCGGGCCGCAAAGGACGGGGCCAACATCGTGATCGCGGCCAAGAGCGCCGAACCCCACCCGAAACTGCCCGGCACCATCCACAGCGTGGCGAAGGAAGTCGAGGCGGCCGGCGGCCAGGCGCTCGCCCTGCAAGTGGATGTGCGCGACGAAGACGCCGTGCGCCAGGCGCTGGCCCAGGCCAACGAACGTTTCGGCGCCATCGACGCCCTGGTGAACAACGCCGGGGCGATCAAGCTCACCGGCGTGGCCCACATCGAGCTCAAGCGCTTCGACCTGATGCACCAGATCAACACCCGCGCGGTGCTGCTGTGCAGCCAGGCCGCCCTGCCCTACCTGAAAAAATCCGCCGGGCACATCCTCAATCTGTCGCCGCCGCTGAACCTGGCGAGCAAGTGGTTCGCCCAGTACAGCCCCTACACCGTCACCAAGTACGGCATGAGCATGCTCACCCTGGGCATGAGCGAGGAATTCGCCGCCCACGGCATCAGCGTCAATTCCCTGTGGCCGCAGACCATGATCGCCACGGCGGCCATCGAGTTTCAGCTGGGCAACCGGGAGTCGTTCAAACATGCGCGCACCCCGGCGATCATGGCGGACGCGGCCCACGCGATCCTCAGCAGCGGCGGGCGGCAGATCACCGGGCGTCTGCTGGTCGACGAGGAGATCCTGCGCGAACACGGCGCGACCGAATTCGGCCACTACCGCTTCGAACCGGACAGCGACGCCAAACTGATGCCCGACCTGTTCATCGACTGAACAATTTCAGAATCGGACTACGCCTCGTCCGACATCAAGTAAACAGGGTTCCTCATAGACTGCCCGCTCCACATTCAAGGTGCGAAGGCTATGGCGAACCCTGCCTACATGACCATCACCGGCAAGACACAAGGCCTCATTTCAGCGGGGTGCTCGACTCCTGAGTCCGTGGGCAACAAATACCAATCCGCCCATACCGACGAAATCATGGTGTTTGCCTTGAGCCATGAAATGCGCCGCGACAACAACCTGGGCAAGGCCGTCCACCAACCGGTCATCATCACCAAAGCGGTGGACAAATCCTCCCCGCTGCTGGCCCAGGCCCATTCGAACAGCGAAGAGCTGGAGTGCACGATCAGCCTCTATCGCACCTCGCCCCAAGGCCAACAGGAAAAGTTCTATACGATCGCCCTCGACGGCGCGGTCCTCGCCGAGGTCTCGCAGGATGTGCCGCACGTCATCCTGCAGAACGACGCCCAGCCCCAGGAACAGCTGGCCATCCGTTACCGCGGCATCAGCTGGGTGCACCACATCGCCGGCACCACCGGCCACACCTCGTGGAGCGAAACGGATTGAGCCCACGGCCATCCGATCCCTGTGACGTGCAGGACGCCGCCGGCCGTTTGCTGGGCCAGGCCCTGACCAGCGGCGCCCGCCATCTGGCCTTCGGCATGGCGCGCGTGCGGTTCACCCAACAGGTCGCACGCTACGCCAAGCGCATCGCCGATGAAGTGGCCGCCGGCCACCTGAGCCCGGAGCAAGGGATCCTGGCCCTTGCGCAAGAGCAGCGGGACTTGCTGAACCAGTCCCGCGCCCTGTCGCGCAACCCCCGCCCGGCGAGGGCCAGACCGTTGTCCGCGCAGCCCGCAGCCCATTCCGACCCGCAACGGTTGCTGCGGGCCGTCCACCGGCAGAACCTGAACGTGTCACGCCTGGCGGCGATGTCCGGCCCGCCCCCGCACCCCGTCAACGACCTGCGGTTCTTCCCCAGCGAACGCTGGCCGCTGGAGGTGCCGGCGCCTGTAGAGCCGGGGTTCTACATCGTGCCCGAAAGCCTGCCCGCCGAGGCACTTCAGGCGCGCCTGTTCCCGTCGCCCAAGCCCAATGTCATCGCCACCTTCAAACGCCTGAATCCGCTGGAGGACGTGGTGAAGGCCGGGTCGCTGATTGTTTTGAGCGATCCGGACAATCAGCAGTGCACCTATGAGGAGTCGTTGCTGATGGAGACCGCACGTACCGTGAGCACGGCGCTAGCACCGTTGACGGTGGAAGAGGCGGATTTCATGGCCCAGCACTACGGCATTATTCAGGGCGCACTCTCGGATCGATCGAAAGTGATAGGCGTCGTCACGGCCATAGCGGCCAATCATCTGGACGGTATAAAAAGCATTCTGAACGACATCGAGATTTTGCATACCAATACCCTTGAGGCAAATGGGAGCCTGAATTCAAAAGAATTCAAAAAAAAGCGTGCGAAATTGCTCAAAAGTCTGGATGGCCAACTCACCCGACTCACCAGAGAAACCCTCAACCTCCCTGACTACCCAAACCTGAAAACCGCCCTAGGTATCGATAACCCACACCTGGTCCATCGCTGGAGAAAGGCCGGCGGCATAAGCCAGATTCCCGGTTACGCCACTCATTTCCAGGCCGTCACCAACGCGTCGCAATACGTCAAATATGGCGGTTGGATCGGCACGGCGGTGGGAGGTAGTGCGTCGGTGATGAAGGTTCAGGAAGTTTGCGCAAATGGAAGCACCGAAGCGTGTGAAAAGGTGAAGTTCACGGAGACCGGAAGCTTTTTGGGTGGAGTGGGTGGCGGAATTGTCGCCGGCGCGCTCGTGAGTTTGAGTGCCTCAACGATCTGCGTAGGAGTGGGTCTCCCGACTGGCGGGCTCGGCACTGTCCTTTGCGCTGCCCTATTGGCAGGAGTCGGAAATTATGCCGGCGGGACTTTGGGCGAAAAAGGCGGTGATCGGATCGCAGAGAAAGTATACGAGGCTGTTAAATGACCCTCCGCATTTCAGACTTAATATTTTTGTTTGCTGGCATTATAGACTTCATCGGCATATTCACTCTAATAGGGATAATGCTGTATATCGCCAAAACAAAAACCGAAACCATACTAAACCACCTAACTAACAGCTCGATCTCAAACAAAATAATAGTACTTTGGCACGGAGGAACCCGGGGCAGAATTCGCATGATGGGCGAAGTGTTCGCCATCATGAGAAACCCAGCGATTTATATCCACACCGGAACACTTTGCGCGAAGGACTTCGAAAACTTCCCCAAAAAACTCAAGAAAGACTTAATCACCTTATACAGACTCGTTTTATTTTTTTTCGCAATGATGATGTGCCTGGGACTATTCGCATCCACAGAGCAAATGCACGACATCGCAAAAGACCCAATAGTGATTATGGCCATGGTGAGTTTAATAGGCCTTCTATTAGTCAATGGGATTTTGATTTATGTCGCCAAGGAAAAGCTGGAATTAATCCTCAACAGCTTTGGAAGAAGCTCGATCACCCCGTCTTTGCTCATGTTATGGCAGTCGGGTTTAGGGGGGCGCATCTATATGTTAGGAGAGATCTTTGGCATCCTCAAAAACCCCTCACGGTATATCTCCCAAGGCAAAGTAAGCGCAAGAGACGTTACGAGTTTTCCCCCAAAGCTCAAACGCGTCCTGCTTAGACTGAACAAATACCAGCGAATATTTGGTTTTACGTTCGTGGGCTTTGCCTTGCTCGCCATGTCCGAACTGGTTTGAAGTCGCAGTATTCCAGCCGACCTCCTCGCTGAGGAGATCGGCCAAAGTGCAAACAATCCGACTTAAAACTCAATCCGCACATCCCCCTTCGGCACGCTGCAGCACGACAGAATGTACCCCTCGGCCTCGTCGTCCTCGGTGATCCCGCCGTTGTGGTCCATCTCCACCTCGCCGCCGAGCTTGAGCACCTTGCACGTGCCGCAGATGCCCATGCCGCAGGCCTTGGGGATCATCAGGCCGACCTTGGCCGCCGCCGCGTGCACGGTTTCGCCCGGGGCCACGCGGATGCTCTTGTCCGAGGAGGTGAACTCCACCAGGTGCAGGTCCGCCGCATCGACCGCCGGCGCTTCCGCCGCCTGTTCGGCCTGTTCCACGGCATCGGCCTGGGCTTCCGGCGGCGTCGCGCCGAAGGATTCCTCGTGGTAGCGCTTCATGTCGTAGCCGGCGTTCTCCAGCAGGCGCTTGACCGCGTTCATGTACGGCGTCGGGCCGCAGCAGAACACTTCGCGCTCAAGGAAGTCCGGCACCATCAGTTCGAGCATCTTGTGGTTCAGGTAGCCGCGGTAGCCGGCCCAAGGCTCGCCCAGCCCGTGCTTCTCGCAGATCAGGTGCAGGCTGAAGTTGTCGATCCGCGACGCCATGTGCTCCAGCTCGCGGTGGTAGATGATGTCCTTGGGCGAGCGGGCGCTGTGGATGAACGACATGTCGACGTTGCCGTTGGTGTCGTAGAACCAGCGCGCCATGGACATGCACGGGGTGATGCCGACGCCGCCGCTCAGGTACAGCACTTTCGGGCTCGGGAAGTCGATGGCGTTGAACAGCCCGACCGGCCCGTGCACCGCCAGCTCCTGGCCTTCGTGCAGGGTGTCGTGCAGCCAGTTGGAGACCTTGCCCCCCGGCACGCGCTTGATGGTCACCGAGAAGCTGTAGGGCACCGACGGCGAGCTGGAGATGGTGTAGGAACGCATGATCGGCTGGCCGTCGATCTCCAGCTCCAGGGTCACGAACTGGCCCGGCTTGAAGAAGAACATGATCGGCTGGTCGGCCATGAAGCAGAACGTGCGCACATCCCAGGTTTCCTGGATGACTTTGACGCAACGGACTATGTGCCGGCCATTGGCCCAGGTCTGGGTGGTGACCGGATTCAGGAAGTTGTTGGACATGCTGTTCTCCACGGCCGACGGTCGGCCTTCATGTGGCGATTCTGCGCATGGCGCCAACCGTGCGTTTACCTATCCGCGACATTCACATGCTTATCGCGACCAGCCCCCAACCACCGGGGCTTGCGCGTCGGAATCAGATTGCGCCATGTCGCCCATGGATAAGGTTGCGGGCTGCGCCGGCCCCACACTCGGCTCCACATAACGACGATTTGCAGCACCTTGCGCAGCACACCTGATCAGCCACTTTCACCGGCCCGCAGAATGGCCATGAGGACCGAATCGATGGACACCGCAAAACTGAGCCTGGGCGATCCGCTGGAACCCGCACGCAAGGCCACCGCGCAAATGCTTCAGGAACGCGAGCGCACCTTCTCGCTGCCGCAGCCGTTCTACAGCGACGAGCGCCTGTTCGACATCGACATGCAGGAGATCTTCCAGAAGGAATGGCTGATCGCCGGCATGACCTGCGAGATCCCGGCCAAGGGCAACTACCTGACCCTGCAGATCGGCAAGAACCCGATCATCGTGATCCGCGGCGCCGAGGGCGTGGTGCACGCGTTCCACAACGTCTGCCGCCACCGCGGCTCGCGCCTGTGCACCAGCGACAAGGGCAAGGTCGCCAAGCTGGTCTGCCACTACCACCAGTGGACCTACGAGCTGGACGGCCGCCTGCTGTTCGCCGGCACCGAGATGGGCGCCGACTTCGACATGAACCAGTACGGCCTCAAGCCGGTGAACGTGAAGACCGCCGGCGGCTACATCTTCATCAGCCTGGCGGAGAACCCGCCGGCCATCGACGACTTCCTGTCGACCCTGAACCACTACATGGAACCCTACGACATGGAGAACACCAAGGTGGCGGTGCAGACCACCTTGATGGAGAAGGCCAACTGGAAACTGGTGCTGGAGAACAACCGCGAGTGCTACCACTGCAACGGCTCGCACCCTGAGCTGCTGAAAACCCTGCTGGAATGGGACGACGTCACCGACCCCCGCGCCGACCAGGCGTTCAAGGACCACGTCGCCGCCTCCGCCGCCGCCTGGGAAGCCGAGAAGATCCCTTACGCCCACGCCAGCTTCGGCCTGCGCAACCGCATCGTGCGCATGCCGCTGCTCAAGGGCACCGTGTCGATGACCATGGACGGCAAGCAGGGCTGCGCCAAGCTGATGGGCCGGATCAAGAACCCGGACCTGGGCTCGATGCGCATCCTGCACCTGCCGCACTCGTGGAACCACTGCATGGGCGACCACATCATCGTGTTCACCGTGTGGCCGATCAGCGCCCAGGAAACCATGGTCACCACCAAGTGGATCGTGCACAAGGACGCCGTCGAAGGCGTGGACTACGACGTCGAGCGCATGCGCAAGGTGTGGGACGCCACCAACGACCAGGACCGGCGCCTGGCCGAAGAGAACCAGCGGGGCATCAACTCCACGGCCTATCAGCCGGGGCCGTACTCCAAGACCTACGAGTTCGGCGTGGTCAACTTCGTGGACTGGTACAGCGAACGCATGCTGAGCAACCTCGGCGCCGAGCCTGCGCCGTACCTCAAAGGCGTGCCGGTGCAAGGCTAAAGGCAAAAGCACCGCCGGCAGGACGGCCCCCGCAAGGATTCTCCGATGCACAGAGAATCCCCTGTGGGAGCCAGCCTGCTGGCGATGAGGCCCTCACCCTCACCGCATCACCTGGATGACCACCTCACCGAGCCATCCTCACCGATGAACTCCTCGAATATCTCCTCGCCCACCAACCGCACCTTCGCATAACCGTTCAGCACCCGCAGCGGGTACGACGGATCCTGGGCATTCTTGGTCTCGGAAAACAGCACACGCGACTGCCCGTCCAGCTGGCTGGTCACCCCGTACGGAATCGCTCCGTGCCCGGCGCAGCGCGCATGCAGCCCGCCCTGGGTCGCGTAGACGATGCCGTTGTGCAGGTGCCCCCAATACCAGTAGTCCGGTTCGCGGCCGAGCGCATCGCAGACCGGTTGGTACAGCGCGGTCTTGTGGTGCCCGGTGATGTCGAAGCCCTGGTGGTGACTGAGCACCATCAGCTTCTTGCGTTTGGGCAGGCCTTTCATCCATTCGATCTGCGGCTTGTTCAGGGTGCCGTCCATGTACAGGTTCATCACATCCGAGGCATACGCGGTGTCCAGCCCGACGATCAGCCAGTCATCGTTGTACATCGCGAAGTAGCTGGTGCCCTGTTGCCCGGGAAAGCGGTGCGCCAGTTCCTTGAAGTAACCGTGGGCGCCGCTGTACATCTCGTGGTTGGAGTTGAGCGTGAACGAGCCGTGGGTGCCCATCGGCCAGCCGGCCATGTCGGTGTCTTCCTGCGAGTGGGTGCCGGCGTAGTAGACATCCCCCAGGTGAATGGTGAAATCGGCATTGGCCAGTTGCATCTGGTTGGCGACCGACACCGCCGGCGCATGGCTGTTGAACGGCCCGGTGCCCCAGTCGCCGGCAATCGCCAGGGTCACGTCGCGCTCCATTTTCACCATGGCCGGGTCGGTGCCGAAGGTCGCGTGGTGGCGCAGGTTCTCGATCCACTTGAGCAGCGCCTCGCTCCACAGCAGATCCAGCAATTCCCATTTGCGGCACCCCAGCAGCGTGCCGTCCTTGAGCACGCGGGTCTGCAATTGATCGGTGGACTGCGGCAGCGGCGTGGCATTGCCGATGCGCAGGATCGACAGGCCGTGGGCCAGTTCCCACGGCACGGCCGGCTCGTCGTCCGGCAGCTCGCCGTGCTTGAGCACGTACTGCGCCTGGTCGTGGCCGCGCTTGAGCAGTGTGATGATCGCCTCGAACTCCTTGGGCTCCAGCTCGCTGACCAGTTTCATCCAGGCCATTTCCATGCGCGTGAGCAAGCCGTGCAGGCGCACCTTGACCTTGTCGTACTCGTGTTTCAGATGACCGACCGCTGACATGGCGAAATCCTCTATCCGTAAGGGTTCACAGGGTTTTCATGAATTCGATCAGGGCACGCTTGTCCACGTCCGACAGTTGCGTGCCGTACAGGTGGCCGCTGTTGTGGTTGCCCTCCAGGCGCGTGTCGTACTTGAAGTCCGCCGAGGCCTTCATCTGCGCACCGCTGGTGACGAAGCCGACGTTGACCGGGTCGTACACGTCGGAGCCGGTGTAGAACACCTGCGGCCGCTTCTCGGGCGGCTGCAGCAGATCCCACAGGGTCGGCACCGAACCGTTGTGCAGGTACGGCGCCCGCAGCCAGATGCCGTCGGTGGGCGTGTTGCTGTAGCTCTGGGTCTTGCGGTAGGCGCCGAAGTCGAACGGCGGTGTCTTGAAGGTGTGGAACGCGGCGACCAGCCCCGTGGTGAACGAGTCGAGGCGGTGCGGGTCGGTGCCCAACTGGTCGATGTTGGTGGTGACCTGGCCGGTGTCGGTGCGGCCGAAGTCATGGCAACCGGCGCAGTTGGCTTCCCAGATCGGCTTGCCCTGGGCGACCTTGGCCTGATCCAGCGCCCACGGCCAGGCCGGCGCCTTGTGCCCCAGCAGCCAGTTGGTCACGCGGTTGAAGCTGGGCGGCAGCACCGACTGCGGCGTCGCGCCCACGGCCATCGCCGCCGCGTAGTTGCGCTCGTGGATCTTGTTGTTGTTGCCGTCCCAGTGCAGGTACATCGACTCGCGCGGCTTCTGGTTCCACACCTGCGGCAGGTCGACGGTGCCGATGGTCGAGTCGTCCGGGAAGCCGAACACCACCATCTTCGTCGGGTTGAAGGTGTCGGTGCGCCCCGGCCCCTGTTGCGGACGCAGCTTCTGCCAGGCGTAGGCCTGCTTCTGCTTGAGCAGCGCGGTCTTGGCCATCGGGATGATCAGGAAGCGGTTGTAGAGGCGCTCGAAGAAGCCCAGCTGGAACTTGGCGTTGATCGCCGCCATCACCGCGTCGGTGGTGAATTTCGGGTCGCTGGCGCAATCGTAGGCGAACCACTGGAAGGCCTGCAGTTGCAGGGTGTTGGCCGGCGCGCTCGGCACGTTGGTCGCCACGTCGCTGGCGTTGGCCCGGTAGGAGCCGGTGTGGCACAGCGCGCAGTTGGGCTCGACGGTCGGGTAGCCGATCTGCCGCTTGGCCATGCCGATGGGCAGGTCCTTGCCGTTCTCGAACAGGAAGCCGAAGACTTCCCAGCCACCGGGTTTCGGCAGTTTCTCGGGGCACATCTGCGGCAGCACGGAAAACAGGTAGTACGGGATCCGCGCCTCGATGCCCAGGCCGATGGCGGCGTACTTGTAGTGGTCTTCGTCGGAGGCGTATTCCTGCTCCGGCACCACCCGCAGCATCTGGTACCAGGTCTGGTAGCCGATGAACGCCAGCAGCGCCACGACCACGAACGTGGCCACCTTGAAGCCGTGGTTCTGCCAGCGCCGGGCCCAGCCGGCCCGCCATTCCCGCCATCCGGCGCACAGCAGCGGCAACGGCCGGTTCTCCGGGGCGCTGCCCAGGTACAGCAGGATGCCCAGGATCAGGAAGAAACTCAGGTCGCCCATCAGCATCGGCACGAACACCGAGCCCTGGCTGCTGGTGTCGATCAGGTAGATCCAGAACGCCACGGCGATCAGCCGCGTCAGCACGCACAGCCAGGAGTGCACCACGTAGCGCGGCGCGTTGAAGCCCGACGGCATGTAGAACACGCTGATGCCCACCAGCAGCATCCCGGCGTTCTCCAGCCACGGGTCGGAGAGCTGGGGCGGCAGGCCGACCACGGATGTCAGCAGCCCCGGCGCGAACAGCGCCGGGATCGCGAACACCATGTTCATCAGAATGCCGAGCCAGATGAAGCGTTGAAACCAGCGGATGTAGCTGTCCATATCATCCATTTCCTTGTGCAGACCTAAAGAAGAATTCCCGGTGTTGATGAGCCTTTGTGACGAGGGAGCTTGCTCCCGCTCGGCTGCGCAGCAGTCGTAAAACCAGCAGATGCCGGTGTTTCAGGAACACCGCATGCTCAGGTTCCGGGGCCGCTTCGCAGCCCAGCGGGAGCAAGCTCCCTCGCCACAGGAACACGTCATCAACCGAGGGCGGTCTTCTCCAGGTGTTCAAGGATGATCGGGTACACGTCCACCACGGCGTTCTTGCCGAACATGCAGTCGATGTGGCCGTAGCCCGGCACCACATGCCGGCTGTAGCGCTCCGGCCCGTGCGCCTTGCACACCCGCTCGTAGGTCCTGAGCGTGCTTTCCGGCAGGTAGCACTGGTTGTCGGCGCCGCTGATGAAGCAGATCGGCATGCTCAGCCGCTCGAAGTGCGGCATGTACACGTCGTGCCCCTTGAAATCCACCAGGTGGCCCTTGCGCACGATCAGCGCCAGGTGCTCGAAGGTCTGCATGTTCGACTCGCCGAACAGCTCATGCAGGTTCTCGTGCAGGGTTTCGTTCAAGGTGTCGTGGCGGTACAGCGAGGCGTACATGAACGTGATGCGGTGGCACACCGGGTTGGTGCAATAGCCCTGGGCCTCGATCCTGGCGTAGCCGTTGAGGGCCTTGTCGTACAGCTTGTTGAACCAGTTTTCCTTGCTGTCGGCGTAGGCCGTGAGGGATTTGACGCCGATGGCGTCGAGCATGCCCGGCAGGTGCAGCCCGGCCTTGAGCCCCGTGGCGGTGGCGACCACCGTGTCGGCGGCGATCTGCGAGCAGACCACCGAACGGACGTCCTGAAGGCCGGCCAGCAGCGACATGAAGAACGTGGTCGCGCCGTAGCAGTGCACCACGCACTGCACGTCCTTGGCCCCGGTCTCGCGGCGGATCTGGCCGATGGCGGCCTTGAAGTCGTACTGGGCGATCTGGTCGCCGTTCCATTCCTTCTTGCTCGCCGGCAGCAGGATGCTCACCCGGAAGTCCAGCAGCCACACGTCGTAGTCGTGCTTGCAGAGGAACTCCAGCAGGTTGGTCTGGATGGTGTCGGTGGAGAAGATGTTCGACCCCACGCCCAGCCCGTGCACCAGCATCACAGGCCCCTTGCTGCCGGCCCGGTAGCGGGTCAGGCGCAGCTGGACGCCGTCCTCGGTGGGGAAGAAATGCACGTCCGGGGTCGGCGCGTCCAGCGGCCGCTTCAGCCGCGGCGGCGCGTCGGGGTTGAAGTAGATGTCCCCGGCGAACACCCCGCCGTAGCTCTCCCAGAGGATCCCGGCGAAGAACTTGCCGAACCGCGCCAGGCCCTCGATGCGCTCACGCTCGTTGCGCGCGTTGAGCACTTTCATGGTGGTCATCTGCTTGGCGAAGTCCGCCGGCTTGATGTGCATCACCCCGGAGCCGATCACCTCGCCCGACTTGTCCGGCCCGCGGTACAGGGTGACGTAGAGGGTGCTGGTGTCGTGCCAGATGTTCAGCACGCCGTTGTCTTCCGGCACGGTCTTGAACGCGCTGAAGAAGTAGTCGTTGCCGTCCTCGGCGGTGAGTTTCATGTCGTACTTCATGTGCCGGGTGTCGACCTGCTGCTCGAACTGCTCGAACAGGTTGAACACGCCGTTGCTGGCGGTCAGCGGCTCGGGCGACAGCGCCGGGGCGATCACCGTGCCGACGATCGTCGCGGCGTGCGTCGGCTCCTTGATCATCCGGTTGAGGTCGTTGGCAGTGATGGTCAGGGTGAAGTCGATCGGCGAGTTGTCCGCCTCGCCGCGCTTGGCCGCCGCCTCGTACACTTTCAGGTCCGTGCTCTGCGCCGCGGTGAACGCCCGGGAGAAGTAGCCTTTCATGGTCTCGGTGAACTGCACGCCGAGGGTCGGCGGCGCCACCTGCTTGCGCGGCGCCGACGGCAGGGTGTAGTCGATGTGCCAGCCGCGGTCGGCGGCCAGCAGGCCCATGTTGCGTTCGCTCACGGCGGAGATGGTCAGCAGCGGGTTGACCGCCAGCGAGGTCGGAATCACCGCGCCGTCGGTCACGTACAGGTTGGCGTAGACGTCGGTGCCGCTGGCGCCGCTGAACACCTGGCCCTTGTGGTTGACCACCCCTTGCGCCGCGTCCTGGCCCATCACGCAGCCGCCCAGCGGGTGCACCGACACGATGCTGTGCTTGAGCAGCTTGGTCCAGATCGGGTTCTCCACCCAGATCCCGCCCAGGGCCTTGGTGCTCTGGTGCAGGCGTTCGTTGCCGATCTTGAAGTTGTCCTGCTCGCCGACGCCGGGCCAATCGATGCGCAGCTGATCCTTGCTGTCGAGCACCATCCGCCCCTGCCCGCTGTCATGGCTCATGATCAGGTAGGTCTGCATGTTGTGCAGCGCGCCGTGGTACGGCCCGCGCAGGAAGCTTTCGGTTTCGCGCTCCTTGTACTTCACCTTGCCGCTGAAGCTGTCGTCGGTGGGCTTGCCGATCAGTTCGGCGAACCCGGCCATCGCCGGCACCATCGGCCGGCCCAGGGCGCCGGGGATCGAGCCCTCCTCGATGACCATATGGCTGCTGCGGTCGCCTTCGGTGCGCATGTCGATGATCGAAGTGATGCACGGCCCCACCGGCTTGAGCTCCTTGGCCGAGTGCGCGCCGAAGCCGATGCCGTTGATGGTCTGCTCGCAGTTGTGGCCGAAGCCGAGGATGTCGCCGTTGCCGCTCATGTTCTCGCCGAGCTGGCCGGACATCGCCAGGCCCTTGTCCCGCGAGCGCAGCAGGATCTCGGTGGAGCCCAGGGTGCCGGCGGACACCACGACGATGTCGGCCTTGACGAACAGGGTCGGCGCCGAGAATTTCTCGCGGCCGCTGTCCAGGTACTGGAAGTGCACGATCCAGCCGTCGCCGTCGCGCTCCAGGTGGCGCACCTGGGCCTGGCAGAAGATCTCCGCGCCGTGGTTCCAGGCGTCCGGCAGGTAGTTCATCAGCGTGGTGTTCTTGGCCTTGTTGTTGCAGCCCGACACGCAGTCGCCGCAGTGGTTGCACGGCAGTTGCTCGACGCCGACATGGTTGGTGTTGTTGGGCAGCTTGTCGAAGGTCACGTTGATCGGCGGCTTGTAGAAATGCGCGCCCTGCTTGAGGTAGTCGGCGGATTTCTTGTTGGCGTCGAGCTTGGGCAGGTTCGGCGCGGTGCTGGGGTAAGGGTTGGGCTTGAGCATCTCGCGGGCCCGGGCATAGCCGTCCTTGAGCAGGGTGTCGCGGTGCGCGCGCACCTCCGGCGGCCAGCGCGGATCCTCGAACACGTCGGCCTCCGGCTCCAGCGAGACGTTGGCGTTGATCAGCGACGTGCCGCCCAGGCCGCAGCCGACCACCACGTTCTGCTGGGCGTTGACGTGCAGGTCGAACAGGCCGGTGCGCGAGCCGATGTGGCCGTCGGGGTCGTGCACCTGCAGTTCCTCGGTGGCGGCGACCATGGTGTTGGGGTATTCGCCGGGGCGGATTTCCCGGCCGCGCTCCAGCAGGCAGACCTTCTTGCCGGCCCGGGACAGGCGCGAGGCGGCAATGCCGCCGCCGTACCCCGAACCGATGACGATCACGTCGTAATGTTCCTTGATCTCACTGATGGGCGTTGCGATCCGTGACATGGGTAGGTTCCTCTCTCAGGCTGACGGGGCAACTCTGCGGTTGCCTGCGATCATGGGGCGAACGGCACCTGGCCTCCGGGCGGTCCGGCGGCAGTACAGCGGTTTGGGCAGTGGGCATTGCAAAAGCGCTAAAGACGGGCGCGCTGGTTGGCGGCGCGGCGCAGCGTGCGTTTGCGCGGCCGGGGTGCCGGCAACGCGGTGCGGGACACACAGGGAACAGGGGGCGGGCTGGGTGAATGGCTATCCATCACGCGTTCTCCCTGAACCGGATGTGGATAAGTGACGGCTGTCCTTGTGCCATTGGAGTGAAGACAGGCGCCGGATCGAAGTCAAGGCAGGCCCTTAGAACTGTATGAAATGTGATCAATTGCCGTTCGGACTAAGCCCGGCGGGCCTTGCGGGGTTTGGCGAACAAGTTATCCACACGACCACCCACAGCAAATGGGGACAACTGGGGAAAACCGAGGAGGAAATCGGTCGTCCGGCAAAAAAAAACTGTGGATTTTTCAGGACGATGCGTGAACAGGAAAAATGCTCATTTTTTGATCAAACCTTTGAAAGCCACGCCGATCATGGCTTTCAGCGTATGGCAAACACCTTATCCACAGAAGCGCCAACAGAGTTCGGGGGTAACTTGACGGTCGCTGTGGAAAAACGCCCAAGGTGTTGAATAAACCGGCCGTTGAGGACGTTTTGTGCCGGCCAAGGCTGAATCGAACGTTTTTTGATCAATTCCTTGCAAGCCACGATCTGCGGGGCCTTCAGCCGAAAGCGAACATCTTATCCACAAAAGGGCCAACAGAGATTGGGGGAAACTTTCGTCGAGCGTGACGGAAAAAAGGCCGGAAAAACCGTGACTTAGGCTGATCATTTTTTGATCGTAGGGCTGGAGGGCTTGATTGGCGTGGGGTCTGGGGAGGGGCGAACATGTTATCCACAGAATCGCCAACAGGGATTGTGAGTAAAGCCTGCGGGAGCAAATGTCTCGCCCCTGTCTTGCGGCGCCTTTGCCGGCCTCATCGCCAGCAGGCTGGCTCCCACAGTTTCTGTTGCACCACAAACCCGTGTGGGAGCCAGCCTGCTGGCGATGGCGTCAGAGAGGCCACCGCAAGGCAAGGGAATTCAGCGAACCACCCCCTCCTCGATCAGCAGCTTGAGGATCGCCTCGGCCCCCGCCTGGGCGCTGACGCCCTTGAGCACCTGCCCGCCCCCGCCGCTGGCCTTGGCCGTGGCGGCCTTCATCCGGTCGGCGCCGCTCTTGGCCTTGATCACCTTCAGCCGCTTCGGGCGCGGCTTGGCCGGTTGCAGCGTCGCTGCCGCCAACAGTCCGTCGTCCACCACTTCGACGTCTTCGGGTTGCAGCACACCGCGCCGGGCCGGCCCGTAGGCGCTTTGCCGTGGCTTGGGCGCGGCGTTATCCACAGTGGCCAGAAACGGCAGGCGCACCTTCAGCCGCCGCCGCTGCCCGCGCGGCAGCGCCTGCAGCACCAGGGCCGAGCCGTCGTTGATCGATTCGACCTGCGCCAGCCCCACCACCAGCGGCCAACCCAGCCCTTCGGCCAACAGGAACGGCAGCATCCCCGAACCTTCGCCGGTTTCCGCCTGGCTGCCGGTGAGTACCACCTGGGCACCGGCCCCGCGCAGGTAGTCGGTCAGCGCCGGCAGCGCGTCCGCCCCCGCCGGCTGCTCCAGCACGTGCATCTGCTCAAGGCCCATGCCCAGGTAGGCGCGCAGCGCAGGCTCGGCGATGTCGCCGGCGTGCAGCACTTGCAGGCCGTCCCCGGCCAGTTGCAGGCCCAGCTCCACGGCGCGGGCATCCTGCTCGGCACGGCGCGGCCGGCCCGAGGTCGGGTGGGCGCCGATCGAAACCAGACTGATGACTTTTGCGTTCATGACCCTTTCCTCAAGCCGCATCACGTTTGGCGTCGTTGCGCCAGGCCTCTACCGCCGCGATCAAGGCCTGCAGGATCTCGGCGCTCTCGCCGATCACCGACAGGTCCGCGCGCTTGATCATGTCGCAGCCGGCGTCGAGGTTGATCGCCACCACCTTGTCGCAGGCACCGATGCCTTGCAGGTGCTGGATCGCCCCGGAAATCCCCACCGCCACATACACCCGCGCGGTGACCCAGGTGCCGGACGCGCCGACCTGGCGGTCGCGGGACATGAAGCCGTCGTCCACCGCCACCCGCGAAGCGCCTTCGGTGGCGCCGAGGGCGGCGGCCGTCCTGTGGAAAAGATCCCAGTCCTTGACCCCGTTGCCGCCGGAGAAGATGAACTCCGCCTCGGCCATCGGGATCGCCGCCGGATCCACCGCCACCGCGCCCAGATCCTCGATGCGCGACAGGCTGCGGGCCACGCTTGTGGATAACTCCACCGGCAGGGCCTCGTGACGGGTTTCGCTGACCGGCTCGGCGCATTCGGCCGAGGCCAGGATCAACCGCGCCAGCGGCCGGACGAGGTCTTGCAGGCCCGCCCCGGCCCGGCCGGTGCATTCCTGATCCTTGACTTGCCACACCCGCGTCGCCGGGCGTTCGCCCAACGCGGCGGCAAAGCGCCGGCCGAGTTCACCGCCGCCGCTGCGGCTGTCCGGCAGCAGCCAATGGCGCGGGCCGAATTGGTTATCCACAGCCCGCAGGCCCTGCACCCGTTGTTCCGGTGCATAACCGCTGAACTGCTCGCCTTCGAGCACCAGCAGGCGGTCGACGCCCGCCGTGGCGAAGGCGCTTTCCTTGTGTTCGCCGAACACCACGGCCAGCACCGCGCCGTCCTGGCCGGCCAACTGACGGGCCAGGCCCAGCAGATCGCGGTCGTGGCTGCTCAGGCGGCCGCCGACCATGTCCGGCACCACGCAGATGTGGAACGCCGGGGCCGGCACCTGATGCAGCGGCAATTGCACTTCCACGGCGGCCGAGCGCTTGACCGCCCCGCCCTGCTGGGCGCCGCTGCGGTCGATGCGCTTGATGCCGTTGGGGCCGATGAAACCGACACCGTGGGGGTTCTTGCGGACGATCCCGTTGGGGCCCATCCAGCTGTGCTGCGCCGGCTGCATGGCCGCGTGCAGCGGGTGCAGGCGGTTGCGGGCGATCCGTTCGGCGCGCGGATCGCGGCGGATAATGTCGCTCATCAGTGGGCCTCCGCAGGTTCACGTTTGGCCGGGGCGGCGGGCTTGCCCGAGGCGGACTCCTCCAACAGCGCGTCGGCCACCAGTTCGGCGATGTCCTTGATCAGCGGACGCGGCTCGACCACGCCCTCAAGCATCGCCGTGCACTGCGGACAACCCACGGCCACCAGTTCGGCGCCGGTCTCGCGGATGTCTTCCATGCGCATGTCGGGGATCCGCTGCTTGCCCGGAATGTCGGTGATCGGCGCCCCGCCACCGCCGCCGCAGCAGCGCGAACGGAAGCCGGAACGCTGCATTTCCTTGACCTCGATGCCCAGGGCCCGCAGCACTTGGCGCGGCGCTTCGTACTCGCCGTTGTAGCGGCCCAGGTAGCAAGGGTCGTGGTAGGTCACGCTGTCGCCCTTGTGCTGGCCCAGGTTCAGCGCGCCGTCGCCGATCAGCTCCGCCATGTAGGTGCTGTGGTGCTGCACCAGGTAGTTGCCGCCGAAGGCGCCGTACTCGTTCTTCAGCACGTGGAAGCTGTGCGGGTCGCAGGTGACGATGCGGTTGAAGCGGTACTTGGCCAGGGTCTGGATGTTGCGCTTGGCGAGCAGCTGGAACGTCGCCTCGTCGCCCAGGCGCCGGGCCACGTCGCCGCTGTCGCGCTCTTCGAGGCCAAGCACGGCGAAGTCGATCTTCGCCGCCTTCAGCACTTTGACGAAGGCGCGCAGGGTGCGCTGGTTACGCATGTCGAAGGCACCGTCGCCGACCCAGAACAGCACGTCGGTGGATTTCTTCTCGCCGAGCACGTCGAGGTTCAGGTCCGCCGCCCAGTTCATCCGTCCGCCCGGGGCGAAACCGCCGGGGTTGTCGGTGGCGATCAGGTTCTCCAGGACTTCGGCGCCCTTGTTCGGGGTCGCGCCCTTCTCCAGGGTCAGGTGACGGCGCATGTCGACGATGGCATCGACGTGCTCGATCATCATCGGGCACTCCTCGACGCAGGCGCGGCAGGTGGTGCACGACCAGAGTGTCTCGGCGTCCACCAGGCCGTTGACGATCGGCTGGTGCGGATTGCCCGAGTGCTCGCCGACCGGTTTGCCCGGATACGGGCTGCCGGCGAACTTCGCGTCGCTGCCGCCGGCCAGGCCGACGACCATGTCCTGGATCAGCTTCTTCGGGTTCAGCGGCTGGCCGGCGGCGAACGCCGGGCACGCCGCTTCGCACTTGCCGCACTGCACGCAGGCGTCGAAGCCGAGCAATTGGTTCCAGGTGAAATCCTTCGGCTTCTCCACGCCCAGCGGCGCTTCCGGATCGTTGAGGTCCAGTGGCTTGAGGCCGGTGGAGCGACCGCCGCCGAAGCGTTCGGCGCGGCGGTGCCAGGCCAGGTGCAGGGCACCGGCGAAGGCGTGCTTCATCGGTCCGCCCCAGGTCATGCCGAAGAACAGCTCCGACACGCCCCACAGCACACCGACGCCCAGGATGGCCGCCAGCACCCAGCCGCCGAAGTTTTCCGGCAGGATGCCGGCCACCGGCAAGGTCACCAGGAAGAACGAGGCCGAGAACGCCAGCAGGCTTTTCGGCAGGCGCATCCACGGGCCTTTGGACAGGCGCGACGGCGGGTCGAGCCGCCGGCGGTAGACGAAGAGCGCGCCGACGAACATCACCGCCGTCATCAGCAGCAGCGCGTAGCCGAGGATCCGGTTGTGCAGGCCGAAGCCGTGCACCAGGATCGCCAGCACGATGGACGCCACCGCCCCGCCCGCCGTGGCGACGTGGGTGTTGGCGATGTATTTGTCCCGCGCCACCACGTGGTGCAGGTCGACCATGTAGCGCTTGGGCATGGCGAACAGGCCGCCGATCAGGTCGACCTTCGAGGCACGGCCCCGGCGCCACATGGCCACCCGCCGCAACGCGCCCAGCACCGCGAGGGCCAGGGCCGCGAACAGCAGGATTGGAAGAAGGGTGTTCAACATAGGTGTTGCTCCCGAAGACGCAGAGTCATGTGCGCGCCAGATGAGAGCGCCGCACTTGCTTGTGGCGAGGGAGCTTGCTCCCGCTGGAGCGCGAAGCGCTCCCAAAGCAGCCCAGGCGTACGCCTGATGGATATCGGCTGCTGCTTTTGGGGCTGCTTCACAGCCCAGCGGGAGCAAGCTCCCTCGCCACAGATGCCGCTAGAAGTCCTTGCACAGCCGCAGCGCGTCATAGATCGCCGCATGGGTGTTGCGCTGGGCCACGCAGTCGCCGATGCGGAACAGCAGGTAGCCGTCCCCCGCCTGGCTCAGCGATGGCTGCGGCTGGATCGCGAACAGCGCCTCGACGTCGATCTGGCCCTTGTTGCGCGAGCCTTCCTTGAGCGCGTAGTAGATGGCCTCGTCCGGACGCACGCCGTTCTCCACCACCACCTGATCCACCACCCGCTCCTCTTTGGCGCCGGTGTATTCGTTCTCCAGCACCGCCACCAGCTTGTCGCCCTCGCGGTAGACCTTCTCCAGCATCATGTCGCCGGTCATGATCACTTCTTTGGGGTACATGCTGCGGTAGTAGGTCGGGAACGACGTGCCGCCGATGGCCACGCCCGGCTTGATGTCGTCGGTGACGATCTCGACCTGGCTGCCCTTGTCGGCGAGGAAGTCGGCGACCGACATCCCGGTGAACTCGCAGATGGTGTCGTAGACCAGCACGTTCTTGCCCGGCGCGACCTTGCCGTCGAGCACGTCCCAGCTGCTGACCACCAGCCCTTCGGCGGCGCCCCAGTGCTCGTTCTGCTCCAGGTACGGATGGCCGCCGACGGCGAGCACCACGATGTCCGGGCGCAGGTCCATGATGGTCGGCGCATCCGCCGCCACGCCCAGGCGCAGGTCGACCTTCAGGCGCGCCAGCTCCAGCTGGAACCAGCGGGTGATGCCGGCGATCTGGTCACGCTGCGGCGCCTTGGCCGCCGTGGTGATCTGGCCGCCGATGAATTCCTTCTTCTCGAACAGGGTCACGTCGTGGCCGCGCTCGGCCGCCACACGGGCGGCTTCCATCCCCGCCGGGCCGGCCCCGACGATCACCACCTTGCGTTTCGGCCCTGCCGACTTCTCGATGATGTGCGGCACGCCCATGTATTCGCGGGAGGTCGCGGCGTTCTGGATGCACAGCACGTCCAGGCCCTGGTACTGGCGGTCGATGCAGTAGTTGGCGCCCACGCACTGCTTGATCTGGTCGACCTGGCCCATCTTGATCTTGGCGATCAGGTGCGGGTCGGCGATGTGGGCGCGGGTCATGCCGACCATGTCCACGTAGCCGCCTTCGAGGATGCGCGTGGCCTGGTTCGGGTCCTTGATGTTCTGCGCGTGCAGCACCGGCACCTTGACCACTTCCTTGATCCCGGCCGCCAGGTGCAGGAAAGGCTCCGGCGGGTAGCTCATGTTCGGGATCACGTTGGCCAGGGTGTTGTGGGTGTCGCAGCCCGAGCCCACCACGCCGATGAAATCGAGCATGCCGGTGTCGTCGTAGTACTTGGCGATCTGCTTCATGTCCTCGTGGGACAGGCCGTCCGGGTGGAATTCGTCGCCGCAGATGCGCATGCCCACGCAGAAGTCGTCGCCGACCTCGGCGCGCACGGCCTTGAGCACCTCCAGGCCGAACTTCATGCGGCCCTCGAAGGTGCCGCCCCATTCGTCGGTGCGCTTGTTGACCCGCGGGCTCCAGAACTGGTCGATCATGTGCTGGTGCACCGCCGACAGCTCGACGCCGTCCAGGCCGCCGGCCTTGGCCCGGCGCGCGGCCTGGGCGTAGTTGCCGATCACCCGCCAGATCTCTTCCGGCTCGATGGTCTTGCAGGTGGCGCGGTGCACCGGTTCGCGGATGCCCGACGGCGACATCAGGGTCGGCCAGTTGTAGCCGTCCCAGCGGGAGCGGCGGCCCATGTGGGTAATCTGGATCATGATCTTGGCGCCATGCTTGTGCATGGCGTCGGCCAGGTTCTGGAAGTGCGGGATGATCCGGTCGGTGGACAGGTTCACCGAACTCCACCACTGCTGCGGGCTGTCGATGGCCACCACCGACGAACCGCCGCAGATCGCCAGGCCGATGCCGCCCTTGGCTTTCTCTTCGTAGTACTTGACGTAGCGCTCGGTGGTCATGCCCCCGTCAGTCGCGTAGACCTCGGCGTGCGCGGTGCTGAGCACGCGGTTGCGGATGGTCAGTTTGCCGATCTGGATCGGCTGGAACATTGCTTCGAAAGCCATGGCGGATTCCTCGACTTACAACGGCTTGACGGTGAACAGGCCGTCGTCGTGGCCTTCTTCGGAACCGCCGTAGACCTGCTCGGCCACGGTGCGGACCTTGCTGCCGCGGGCGGCGAGGATCTGGTCCATCGCCCCGGCGAACCAGCCGGTGAACATGTAGTCGACCTTGCGCCCGACCTTGCCGTACACGTAGACGAACGCCGAGTGTTCGAGCTTGACGCTGGCGGTGCCCTTGTCGAGGTCGATGTCCTGGATCTTGAACAGGCCCCAGCCGCGCTGCGACAGGCGCTTCATGTAGTGCTCGAACACCGCGACGCCTTCGAGGCCGTGGCATTCGGCTTCTTTCTCGCACCAGTGCCAGGCGGACTTGTAGCCGGCCTTGTAGAGGATCTCGGCATAGGCTTCGGCGCCCAGCACTTCCTCGATGCCCATGTGGTTGTTGACGAAGAAATGGCGCGGCACGTACAGCATCGGCAGGGCGTCGGACGTCCAGACACCGGTCTCGCTGTCGACTTCGATTGGCAATTGCGGGGCGATCTTGGCCATGGAAACTTAACTCCAGAAAAATTTTGGTGTTGCCCCCGGCGCGGACGGCCGGGGGAAAGTATTCGGGAAGCGGCTTATTCGCCCCAGACGTCCTTGAGGACGTTCACCCAGTTCTCGCCCATGATCTTGCGCACCACACGCTCGGAGTGGCCGCGCTTGAGCAGGGTTTCGGTCAGGTTCGGGAACTCGCCGACGGTGCGGATGCCCAGCGGGTTGATGATCTTGCCGAAGTTGGTCAGGCGACGGGCGTAGCCCTTGTCGTGGGTCAGGTACTCGAAGAAGTCCTGGCCGTGGCCCTGGGTGAAGTCGGTGCCGATGCCGATGGCGT
>NZ_JBIVHR010000009.1:0-25447 GCF_044749305.1 Pseudomonas sp. NPDC089534
TGACATTGTCGAAGACCGACAGCTGATCCTTGAGTTTGTCCAGCTCAGGCGTGGTCTTGCGCGGGTAGCCGTAGAGGCTCATGCGCTGGCGGTTGGTCGATTCGCCGATCACCAGCACCAGGGTCGCCGGCTGGTTGGCGCCCGCGTCCTTGAGGTTGTGCAGCGGCGGGATCTTGCTGGCGCTGTGCAGCATGCCCTGCATTTCACCCAGGGTTTCGAGGTAGCGGTGGTAGGCCACGGCCATCTGCCATGGCACGGCCGGCTCGATGCGGGTCTCGAACTTCTCGAAACCGCCGGCGAAGCTGCCGGTGCGCTGTGTTTGCTTGATCAGCGGATAGCCGACCACGGCCAGCAGGATCGCCATCGCCGCCACGAACGCGCGGCCACGGGGCATGTAGACCGGGCGCAGGCGTGTCCACAGGAACCAGGCGAACGCGGTGTGGGCGAGGAACGCCGGAATCATCCACCAGGCGAAGTACTGGGTGATGTACTCGCCGGCCTCGGACACGTTCGACTCGAACATGATGAAGATGACGCTTTGCGAGAACTCCTGCTGATAGATGAAGAAATAGCCCAGGCTGGCCATCGAGCAGGCCCACAGCACCACGCCGATCAGCGCGGCCAGCAGACGGGTGCGTTTGGGGAACAGCAGCATCGGCGCCAGCCACACGGCGCTCATCACGAACGCCTGGCGAAAGCCGGTGAACCCGGAGGTGCCGGTCAACTGGATCAGCAGTTGGGTGATGCCCGAGAAGTACCAGAAAAACACGAACAGCCAGAGCAGTCCGATCCAGTCAAAACCTGTCGCAGTCGTATTGCTGCGTTTGAACAATGCCATTCAGCACTCCAGCTCACTCGTCACAACCACCGCCGGATCATCCGTTTTGCCGACGAACGGAAGCCGCACGAAAACGCTCGGCTCAATCGGCGAAGTATCAACAAGGGAATGTGAAAACTTTGTGAGTTGCCCGCAGGGGCGAGGAGGGCGTCGGTGCGGGAGCGGCGTGGCCACTCCCGGGAAGGGCGGGATCAGGCGTTCGGGGTGCGCTGCACGGTCGGCAGCGGATGGGGCTGGGCGCCTTGGGTCAGCAGGCGCAGCTGCGCCAGTTCCTGTTTGAGCCGGTCGCGTTCGTCCTTCAACTGACGCAGTTCGTCGCGGCGGATCGTGACGTACAGGGTTTGTGGCGGCATTGCTGTGTGTACGGTGCCCATTGCTCACCTCGCAAATGGCGTGACTCAACCGTGAATCGGCCCAGATCCTGGGTCGCGGTTCACTATCGGCGCCGATTTTGATTTCTTTTGTCCGTGATGGGAACTTTTTTATTTTTCATGGTCGTTGTGTCTTCGCCACGTTTCCCGACGTTATCTGTCTGGATCGGGCACAATGCCCGGAAACTTCATCACGACGCTTCGGACTAACCTCCATTAGTCGCGTTGGGCTATAACCATTGACACACTTTGATCTGTAGTAAGGAGCATCAGCACATGCAACTCGGGATTATTGGACTGGGCCGCATGGGCGGCAACATTGCGCGGCGCCTGATGCTCGACGGTCACACCACCGTTGTTTACGACCGCAATACCGCCTTTGTCGACACCCTGGCCGCCGAAGGCGCCAGCGCCGCAGCCGATCTGCCTGCACTGGTCGCCGGCCTGGCCAAGCCGCGCGCGGTGTGGGTCATGCTGCCGGCCGGCGCGCCGACCGAAGAGACCATCGAAACCCTGAGCACCCTGCTTGAGGCCGGCGACACCATCATCGACGGCGGCAACACCAACTATAAGGACGACATCCGCCGGGCCAAGACCCTGGCCGAGAAGGGCCTGCACTACATCGACGTCGGCACCTCCGGCGGCGTGTGGGGCCTGGAGCGCGGCTACTGCATGATGATCGGCGGCGACGCCGCCACCGTCAGCCGCCTCGATCCGCTGTTCAAGACACTGGCGCCGGGCATGGGCGACATCCCGCGCACCAAGGACCGCAAGTCCGACGACCCGCGTGCCGAGCACGGCTACATCCACGCCGGTCCCGCCGGTGCCGGTCACTTCGTCAAGATGATCCACAACGGCATCGAGTACGGGATGATGCAGGCCTTCGCCGAAGGCTTCGACATCCTCAAGACCAAGTCCAGCGACCGCCTGCCGGAAGACCAGCGCTTCGACCTGAACGTCGCCGACATCGCCGAAGTGTGGCGCCGCGGCAGCGTGGTGTCGTCCTGGCTGTTGGACCTGACCGCCGACGCGTTGGCCGCCGACCCGAAACTCGACGGCTTCTCGGGTTCGGTGGCGGACAGCGGCGAAGGCCAATGGACCATCGAGGCGGCCATGGAACAAGCGGTGCCGGTGCCGGTGCTGTCGAACTCGCTGTTCTCGCGCTACCGCTCCCGCGGCCAGGGCACCTTCGGCGACAAGATCCTCTCGGCCCAGCGCTTCGGCTTCGGCGGCCACGTGGAGACGCCTAAGAAATGACCCATGCGATCCGCAGGAAGTCCAAGGCCGAGCCCGCGCCGCCGACCACGCTGTTTCTGTTCGGCGCCCACGGCGACCTGGTCAAGCGCCTGCTGATGCCGGCGCTGTACAACCTCAAGCGCGACGGGTTGCTCGGTGACGGACTGCGGATCATCGGCGTTGACCACAACGCCATCAGCGATGAAGGCTTCGCGAAGAAACTCGAAGACTTCATCCGCGACGAAGTGGCCAGCAAGGTCGGCAAGGGCAACCAGTCCCTTGACCCGGCCTTGTGGGCCCAGCTTGCGAAAAACATCAGCTACGTCCAGGGCGATTTCCTGGACGACGGCACCTATTCGGCCCTGGCGGCGAAGATCGCCGACAGCGGCACCGGCAACGCGGTGTTCTACCTGGCCACCGCGCCGCGTTTCTTCAGCGAGGTGGTGCGCCGTCTGGGCAGCGCCGGCCTGCTGGAGGAAACCCCGGAAGCGTTCAGAAGGGTGGTGATCGAAAAGCCTTTCGGCTCGGACCTTGCGACCGCCGAAGCCTTGAACGCCTGCCTGCTCAAGGTGATGACGGAGAAGCAGATCTACCGGATCGACCATTACCTGGGCAAGGAAACCGTGCAGAACATTCTGGTCAGCCGGTTCTCCAACAGCCTGTTCGAAGCCTTCTGGAACAACCACTACATCGACCACGTGCAGATCACCGCCGCCGAGACCGTCGGCGTGGAGACCCGCGGCAGCTTCTACGAAAACACCGGCGCCCTGCGGGACATGGTGCCCAATCACCTTTTCCAGCTGCTGGCGATGGTCGCCATGGAACCGCCGGCCGCCTTCGGCGCCGACGCGGTGCGCGGCGAGAAGGCCAAGGTGGTCGGCGCCATCCGTCCGTGGACCACGGAAGAGGCGCGGGCCAATTCGGTGCGCGGCCAGTACGGCGCCGGGGCCCTGGACGGCAAGCCGTTGGCCGGTTACCGCGAAGAGGCCAACGTCGCGCCGGACAGCACCACGGAAACCTACGTGGCGCTGAAGGTGATGATCGACAACTGGCGCTGGGTCGGCGTGCCGTTCTATCTGCGCACCGGCAAGCGCATGAGCGTGCGCGACACCGAGATCGTCATCTGCTTCAAGCCGGCGCCTTACGCGCAGTTCCGCGACACCGAAGTGGACGAACTGCAGCCGACCTACCTGCGCATCCAGATCCAGCCCAACGAAGGCATGTGGTTCGACCTGCTGGCCAAGCGGCCGGGGCCTGCGCTGAACATGGCCAACATCGAACTGGGGTTCGCCTACAAGGACTTCTTCGAGATGCAGCCGTCCACCGGCTACGAAACCCTGATCTACGATTGCCTGACCGGCGACCAGACGCTGTTCCAGCGCGCCGACAACATCGAGAACGGCTGGCGGGCGGTGCAGCCGTTCCTCGACGCCTGGCAGCAGGATGCGAGCGTGCAGGCCTACGCGGCCGGCGAAGACGGCCCGGAAGCGGCCAATGAACTGCTGACCCGCGACGGCCGCGTCTGGCATGGCCTGGGATGAGTGACGCCGCGCAGCAACCCATCCGTTTTCTGCTCAGCGACATGGACGGCACGCTGCTGCGGGCCGACCACAGCCTGAGCCAGCGCACGGTCGAGGCCGTGCGTTCCCTGCGTGAGGCCGGCGTGCTGTTCAGCCTCGCCACCGGGCGTCCGCCCAGGGCCATGCGGCAGCAGATCGAGGCGTTGGGCGTCGATTTGCCGACGGCGGGCTTCAACGGCGGCACGATCGTCAACCCGGACGGCAGCCTGCTGGTGGCCCACCACTTGCCGGCCACCGCCGCGCTGACGGCGCTGGCGCTGTTCGCCGACCGGCCCGACATCGAAATATGGGTGTTCAGCGGCGACGACTGGCTGCTCAAGGATCCCCACGGGCCGATGGTGCCGCGCGAGCAGCACGGTCTCGGTTACCCGCCGGTGGTGGTGGACAGCTTCGAACCGTATATGGAGCGCATCTCCAAGATCGTGGCCGCCAGCGACAACACCGAACTGTTGATCGAGCTGGAGGCGCGCTTGTTGCCGAAGGTCGACGGTATGGCTCAGGTGTCGCGTTCGCAGCCGGTCTATCTGGATGTGACGGCGCCGGAGGCCAACAAAGGCAACGCGTTGGTGACGCTGGCCGAACACCTGGGCGTGCCCTTGGCGCAGACCGCCGCCATCGGCGACGGCGGCAACGACCCGGCGATGTTCCGCTGCGCCGGGCTGTCGATTGCGATGGGGCAGGCGCCGGAAGAGATCCGGCGCCAGGCCGATGTGGTGACCGGCTCGAACAGCGAAGACGGCGTGGCGCAGGCCATCGAGCGCCACATCCTGCCCCGGTAGGGGGGGCTCCCGCTGACGCCATCGCCAGCAGGCTGGCTCCCACAATGTCCGCGTACAGCCGCCGCCTCTGTAGGAGCTGCGGTGCGACGACTCGACTTGCCAGCGATGGGGCCGGCACTGCCGACATCTGTGGTGACTGATCCACCGCCATCGCCGGCAAGCCGGCTCCCACAGGTTCCGTGTACACCCGCCATCCCCTGTGGGAGCCGGCTTGCCGGCGATGGCAGTGTGTCAGGCCCTTACAGCCAGTAACTCACCGCATACCACCCCAGAACGCCCATCACCACGGTGTACGGCAAGGCCATCCACACCATGCGCCCATACGACAGGCGCACCAGCGGCGCGATCGCCGAGGTCAGCAGGAACAGGAACGCCGCCTGGCCGTTGGGGGTCGCCACGCTCGGCAGGTTGGTGCCGGTGTTGATCGCGATCGCCAGCGTTTCGAAATGCTCGCGGCTCATGTGGCCGGACAGGAAGGCCTGCTTCACTTCGGTGATGTAGATCGTGGCCACGAACACGTTGTCGCTGATCGCCGACAGCAGGCCGTTGGCGATGAACAGCATGCCCGGTTGCTGGTCGGCCGGCAGCGCGAGCACCCAGCGGATCAGCGGCGCGAACAGCTGCTGGTCGTGAATCACCGCGACCACGGCAAAGAACACCACCAACAGGGCGGTGAACGGCATGGCGTCCTTGAAGGCGCTGCCCAGCCGGTGTTCGTCGGTGATGCCGGTGAAGGCGGTGATCAGCACGATCACCATCAGTCCGATCAGGCCGACTTCGGCGATGTGCAGGGCCAGCCCGGCGATCAGGATCAGCGCGGCGGCGCCCTGCACCAGCAGGGCCGCGCGTTGGCGCGGGGTGCGTTCAGCGTTGTCTTCGGCGGCATAGTTGGCCAGCACGGCGCGCACGTTGTCCGGCAGCAGCGTGCCGTAACCGAACCAGCGCAGCTGCTCCAGCAGCACGCAGGTCGCAAGGCCAGCCACCAGCACCGGCAGGGACACCGGCGCGACCTTGCTGAAGAACTCGGCGAAGTGCCAACCCATCTCATGGCCGATCAGCAGGTTCTGCGGTTCGCCCACCAGCGTGCACACGCCGCCCAGCGCCGTGCCGACCGCGCCGTGCATCAGCAGGCTGCGCAGGAAGGCGCGAAACTGCTCCAGATCCCCGTGGTGCAGCACGGGCAGATGCTGGTCGTCGTTGAATTCGCTTTCCTGGCGCGGGTCGTTGCCGGAGGCGACACGGTGGTAGACCGAGTAGAAGCCCACGGCGGCGCTGATGATCACGGCGGTGACCGTCAGCGCATCGAGGAAGGCCGACAGAAACGCCGACAGGAAGCAGAACATCAGCGCCAGCAGCGCCTTGGAGCGCACCCCCAGCAACAGGCGCGAGAACAGGAACAGCAACAGGTCCTTCATGAAGTAGATGCCGGCGACCATGAACATCAGCAGCAGGATCACCGGGAAGTTGTGCACCAGCTCTTCGTAGATCGCTTGGGGCGTGGTCATCTTCAGCAGCAGCGCTTCGATCAGCAGCAGGCCGCCGGGCATCAGGGGGTAGCACTTGAGCGCCATCGCCAGGGTGAAAATGAATTCGATCACCAGCAGCCAGCCGGCGGCCACCGGGCCTGCCGTCCACAGCACCAGTGCATTGAGAATCAGGAACCCGACGATGCACGCCTTGTACCAGCGGGGAGAGTGCCCGAGAAAATTGTGCGCGAACGCCTGGGCCATCGAACCGGACATCGGTTGCTCCTTGTCTTAAGAAGCGCGCAAGGTGCCGTAAGCTTCGATGAAGATCAAGCGTGGGAATTTTCTCTTTATTGATTCAGATAACGCGCCACAACTGCACGGTAGTTACCGTCCAGCGAGTAGCCGCCGACAAGAATCCCTCCGTCGCGCTGAATGGCCATGGACGTTGCGGTATCGAGGCTGCGCCCCAGCCGCGTGCGCAGCCAGCCGTTGCCTTCGCCGAAGTGGCGATCCAGCCGGCCATCGGCCAGGTAGCGGGCGACGATGAAGTCCGCCTCGACGCCGCCGATGGTCGCGCCCGCCGCGATGAACCTGCCGTCCGCCATCTGTGCGGCGGCGGCCCATTGGCAACCGGTATGGCCGATCTCCAGCAGAAGCGGCCGCGCGCCGTTGCAATGCACGTCGCAGCGACCGTTGCCGTGAAGCGTCAGTGACAGGCACCGGATCGGATCGCGGCTGCTGCCCAGGCAATGCAGGCGTTCGGCGGACTCGATGACCTGGCTGACCAGCGCGCTCTGTCCCCCGGCCTTGAACGCCATGAAACCGTCCACGGCGAAGCGTTCGTCCAGGCTGCCGTCCGGCAGGTAGCGCGCCAGCAATCCTTCCTGGGGGAAATCGATGGAGCCGGCCACCACGATGCGCCCGTCCTGCTGCAGCAGCAGGCTGCTGAGCCAGGTATTGAGCAGCAAGTGGCGGACCATCACGAAGCCCCGGCCGTTGAACGCGTTGTCCAGCCGGCCGTCGGCGTTCAGGCGGATCAGGATGCCGGCATGGTCGGCGAGTTCGAAATGATGGTTGGCGATCAGCAGGATCCGGCCGTCGGGCTGCAGGGCGAAGTCGCAGGCTTCGGCGCCGGGAACGCCGGGGGGCAGCCAGGCATCGCGTGAGCCCATGGAGAGATCGCCCGGCAGGCGCACGACTTGCCGTCCGTCGTCGCCGAACGAGCGGTCCGGTCTGCCCTCGCTGTCGAACAGGGCAAGGGCGGGCAGGGTGCGGTGGCTGTTTTCGTAATGCAGGCCGGCCAACAGTATCCGTCCGTCAGGCAACACCTTCACTTTACCGGCGGTCGCCTCGAAGCCGTCGGCGTATGTGCCGATCACGCTGCCTTGCCGGCCGAAGCCCAGGTCTGCCGAGCCGTCCGCCAGCAAGCGGGCCAGACCGAAGCGGCTGCCGTCGTCCGTGCCGACTTTGGCGGCCACCAGAATCCTGCCTTGCGGGTCGAGCGCCACGCCTTGGGTGAGGCTGGACCGGCTGCCGGCGAAGTACACCCGGGCGACGCCGTTGCCGGCGAACGAGCCGTCAAGTTGTCCGGCGGGGTTGGCAGGCGTGGGGAACGCATAGGCGGTCTGGCTGGGCATGCACGCGTCTCCTTGCGAGTCGGCCGGCAACCGGGAGTCGGGCGGACAACTGCATGAGCGACACATTCAATCCCTGTCGGTGAGCAAGTACAACTGACAGAAGTAACAGGTGGAGGGTCGCACTGTGCCAGAACAGTGACTTTTTGAACCAGTCGCAAGCCTGCCAAGTATTCAGGCCCATCAACTAAAGAAAAAAGTTGTACAGAAGTGCGTAAATAAAAGTAGGGATGCGGCAACTAAGCGCAAGAGGGGCGGATGACTTGAGCGTCATCCGCATCGCCCCGGATCAGTGTGGCATCGACCAGGATTGCAGCGTGTAGCCTTCTTCGAACAGTTCGGCGCGGGCCTGTTGCAGCAGGTGTTCGAGCTGGGCCGGGTCGGAGTAGGCGCTACTCGGGATCTTCGTGCGGCCGATCTGGGAGTTGGTGCGGTCAATGACGGTCAGGCTCAGCTCGCCGTTGCCGTCCTGTGGGGCCCAGGCCACGCATTGGAAGGGTTCGAACGCGCGGTTGGCAATCAAAAGAGCTTCGTTGATACGGAGCGGGGCGGTCATGGGGTCTTCTCTCTGTAGTGCCCAATCAAGTGATGTGCCGTCGGTTGGGCTTACCGTTCGGCTGGTTACTTGTACTGATGCACGCAACCGGGGGACGGGTCACACAGGATTCGAAGAAATTTCAACTTTCTTTCAAACCGGCAGTTGCCCGGCAGTTTTTGAAAGCCTGGTGAAAGAATCATGTCGATAGCTAACTAATAAACTCGTTACTTATAACTGCTTCACTTGTACGCCTATAAGCAATTGATACAAGGCGCCGTCAAATTCTTGCTAATGTTACAGCCAGGTCTGCCAAATGACTGTTTTTGCGATCATTTCCCATAATTTGGCGTCAAGGAACAGTCATGAGCGAAGCGCCTGCCCTACGACGATTACTGGTGGTTGATCCCTGTGACGATTGTCATCGCCTGCTGCCCGGCTTGCGCGCCGTTGGATGGGATGTCGACAGTTGCTCGCTGGAGAACGCGGCCGACCGCACCTGCGATGTCGGCCTGCTGCGTTTGCAGCCTTTTCACCTGGAGCGCCCCGAGGCGGTCAAGGAGCTGATCAGCCGCAGCGGCACCGAGTGGATTGCCGTCCTCAACCAGGAAGTGCTGCGGCTGCAGAATGTCGGGGACTTCGTCTGCGAATGGTTTTTCGACTTCCATACCTTGCCGTTCGACGTCTCGCGGGTGCAGGTGACCCTCGGCCGGGCGTTCGGCATGGCACGCCTGCGCGGGCAGGGCACGATTCACGTCGATCAGCCGGAGCATGAGCTGCTCGGCGACAGCAAGCCGATCCGTGAACTGCGCAAACTGCTGAGCAAACTGGCGCCCACCGAGTCGCCGGTGCTGATCCGCGGCGAAAGCGGCACCGGCAAGGAATTGGTCGCCCGCACGCTGCACCGCCAGTCCCAGCGCCACAGCAAGCCGTTCGTGGCCATCAACTGCGGGGCGATTCCCGAGCATCTGATCCAGTCGGAGCTGTTCGGTCACGAGAAGGGGGCCTTCACCGGCGCCCATCAGCGCAAGGTCGGGCGCATCGAGGCGGCCAACGGCGGCACGCTGTTCCTCGACGAGATCGGCGACCTGCCGCTGGAGCTGCAGGCCAACCTGCTGCGGTTTCTCCAGGAAAAACACATCGAACGGGTCGGCGGCAGCCAGCCGATTCCGGTGGATGTGCGCGTGCTGGCGGCCACCCACGTCGACCTTGAGGCGGCCATCGAGAAGAAACGCTTTCGTGAAGACCTTTACTATCGGCTGAATGTGCTGCAGGTGGTGACCGCGCCGCTGCGTGAACGCCACGGCGACCTGTCGATGCTGGCCAACCACTTTTCCCATTTCTACAGTCACGAGACCGGCCGGCGCCCGCGCAGCTTCAGCGAAGACGCCTTGATCGCCATGGGCAAGCACGACTGGCCCGGCAACGTCCGCGAGCTGGCCAACCGCGTGCGCCGTGGCCTGGTGCTGGCCGAAGGGCGGCAGATCGAGGCGCGCGACCTGGGGCTGATCAGCCAGCAGTCGGTCACGGCGCCGATGGGCACCCTGGAAGACTACAAGACCCGGGCCGAGCGCCAGGCGCTGTGCGACGTGCTGAACCGCCACAGCGACAACCTCAGCGTGGCCGCCAAGGTGCTGGGCGTCTCGAGACCGACCTTCTACCGTTTGCTGCACAAGCACCAGATCCGCTAGGGCGCGGAGTTTCTCCGGGGAGGAGAAACTGAAAAGGCCCGCTGCGACAGGGATCGCAGCGGGCCTTTTGCATGGGCGCCCGTCAGAAGTAGTACGGGAATTTCAGGCTGAAGGAGAAGTCCGGGGCATCGTCGGTCATGCCGATGGACAGGTTGGGCACGATGGTCAGGTTGTCGGTGGCCGCGATGGTCATGCCGACGTTGAAGTAACCGGCGTTGGCGTCGCTGGACACCACCGATTCCCAATCCCCGCCATCCTGCTTGAGCTTGCTCTTGCGTTGCACAAGGTCCGACACCGAGAACGACATACTCATCTTCTCGTTCAGTGCGAAGGCGATGCCGGCACCGATCTGGAAGCTGTCGCCGATGCGTACCTTGCCCGGCGTCTTCTGGTTGACCGTGGAGCTGATGTCGTCGAAGGACTCCTCCAGGTTGTGGGTGTAGGACAGGCTGCCGAACAGTACGGCCGGGTCGAAGGTCTTGACCAGCGAGATGCCGGGCGTGATCGACCAGACGCCGTTGCCGGTGGGCAAGGTGTCAGGCACGAACAGGTTGCTGTTGGCGTCGGTCTGGCGCAGCTTGATGCCGAACGGGTCCTTGCCGGTGGGGGCCTTGACCCGCAACGTGACCACCGCATCCGGCGTGTTGACCGACTCGTCCATGAACTTGTAGGCGATGCCGAAGTTGACGTCGCCGATGGTCGGGTCGCGGCTCACGTCCTGTTCTGTGGTGACGTTGGCGGCGCCGTTGTTGCCGCCGCCGGACTGGTAGGTCGAATCGCGGTACACGACCGGTACGTTGATGTCGAACTGCCAACGGTTGTCGAAGTTGTAGCGGCCGGTGAGGTCCAAGGTCCAGGTGTCGGCCTTGATCCGGTCGAGGTTGATGTTGCCCAGGAAGATCGAGTCCAGCGCGAGGAAGCCGTTGAGGATCAGCTGGCGCGTGTCGTAGCGCGAATAGGTGATGCCGGTCTCGAAGCTGAACTTGCCGCCGCCGAAGAAGCCGCTGGCCTCGTCGTACAGGTTGGACACGCTCTGCGCCGGTTGCGAGTCGTCAGCCAGCGATTGGCCATAGGATGCACCGCTTCCCCCTGCTGCGCCCCCCGACGCGGCAGCGGCCCCGGTGCCGGCGACCTGCTTGTTGCCTTTCATGTCGGCTGGCGACTTGGCCAGACGCTTGGGGGGAGGTGAGGCGGGTTGATCCTCGACCTGGCGGACCCGCTGTTCGAGCACCGCCAGGGCCTTTTGTTGCACTTCGTATCGTTGCTTAAGCTCCAGAAGTTCCTGTTTCAGGGCCTCTACGTCCGCGTCCGGTGCCGCTTGCAGCACCGCGGCGGGAAGTAGAGTACTCAAACATACAGCCGCACGCAGTGAAACTGATCGATACATGAATAAGCCGTCCCTTCAAGCCCAATGGTCGAGACTCAGCGTAGTTCAATATCCGATGTTGCGTAGTGCTTTGAGTTGAGTGAGATTGCAGTCCAGAGCGCCGGCGCTCATGCCGTTGTTGCTGAGGACTACGTTGAGTTGCGTCAGGTTATTGACGACGTTGGCGTTGCCCAGCAGTCGGGTGTTCTGCAGCAGTCCGCCCTGGGCGACCTGTTGCAGGGACGTGCCCTGGTTGCCGGAGGCCTGGATGGCCATCTGGATGCCGCCGCCTGTGGCGGAGACCGCAACGCTGCCGGCGGCATTGCTGCCGGAAATGGTCTGTCCGGCCATCAGGGCTTGCCCCTGGGCAGGCACCAGGGCCGGTGCCTGATTGGCTTCTTTGACGTTGATCGCAACGTTGTTATAGGCGGTGTTGCCGTCGCCGGCGGCGCGCACGCTTTGTGTCACGCCTTGGCTGGTGTTCAGCCCCGCGCCACCAATGATGTTGCCGGTCCCCGTTTGCGGGGTGCTGCCGTTACCGGTTTCCTTGATGGTCGAGACATAGAATTCAGGTTTTACCGATGCCGCTTGCAGTTGCATCGAGGTCGAAGCCCCGATCAGATCGCCGCTGGCGTTGCGCCAGGTGCTGCTCATGACCACACCGAAGCTGATGATCCGCCCCGGCATGACGTAACGACCACGAAGCTCGGCGAGCTCCTGATCCTTGATTTCAATGGGTTTGAATCCTGCATTGGCAAAGCTTGATGCGCTCGCTGCCAGGCAGGCGGCGGCCAGCCAATATGAGGTTTTCATCCGCTGCTCCCGGGACATCCAGCCCCATTCTTGTAATCGGCGATTAGAAGAAGTCGCTCTGTATGAACCCGAAGTCCATCAATTCAGCATCTTTGACCGGGTTGAAGGTATCCAGCTTGTTCTTGGCGGTCAGCGGTTCCGGAGGACTGCGCAATGCATTGGTTTTGTCGTATCCGGGGCCGACGATGGCAAAGACAATGCCGTTCCAACCTTTGACAAAGTCGTCGTGCGAGTAGCGTTTGTGTCCTAAAACCGGGTCTCCGATGTAGACCCAATCCTTGTCCGCCCGCTGCAGCACCACGAAATGCTTGTAGCCGCGAATCTCCATCAGCACCACGACCGGAATGCTCACCGACTCGAGTTTGTCGGACGGAATCCGGTAGCCCCTGGCGCGCATGCCGATGCTTTCAACGTAGCGCTTCATGTCCAGCATGGAGAAACCTTGTGTACGCACAAGATCCTGGTCGGAATTGACCAGCATGCCTTTGATGATGTGCTCCTCATCGACGTCGAGCCAATAGGCCTGGCGCAGGACCGTCGCCAGTGCGGCGGCGCCGCAGCTGAAGTCGGTCTTCTGTTCGACGATGTCGGCAAACTTGCGCTCACGCAGGCTTTGCACGTCCTTATAGACCAGTACGCCACCCGGCAGGGCGGCCACAGGTATCTGAGCGGCCTGGGTCAGGCCGGACAGGCAAAGCAGGGCGAGGAGGGCAGTTGTACGCATGGTCGGATACGCCTTGTGGGACCGACGAAAAGCCCCGTTTCCGGGGCTTTCGTTTTGATCGCGATTACATGCAGGCTTTGCAGCCTGCGGCGATGGACAGCGAGTTGCTTTGTTGGTTGCCCACACCTGCCGATACGTTGGCTCCACCGTTGCCGGAGAAGTTGTTCATCGAACCGGTCATGTTGGCGGTGTTGGTCACAGGGTTTTTCCAGCCATCTTTGGTCAGCACTTGTTGGGTGGTGACGCCAGCCAGACCGAAGACACCAACGGCTTCGAATTTGGCTTTTTGATCGTCGTCACGACCGCCGCCACGGTTGTCGTTGCCGTAGCCGCCATGGCCACCGCCGTGGTGATCGTCGCCTTCGATGGTTGCGGTGCCTTTGGCGGCGAAGACGCCAGCGGCAGCGAAGGTTCCGGTAAGGGTGTCTTTTTTGTAGGTCTGCACGCCTTTGTTTTCTACGACCAGGCCGGTGGAGGTCTGGTTCGCGGCTGCGGCGGCATTGGCTACACGGCCACCCGAAACGGCGATTGCCAGGTTGTTTTTCTGTTGGTTGAAGTTGCCGGAAGTCACGTTGACGCCGATGTTCCCGGAGCCGTTGTTGCCAGCGTTGTTCAGAGTAGCGCTGTTGGTGGTCGACGAGTTTTTCACATAGTTGTTGTTGTTGACTTGAGTGGCGCTCGAGGCAGCAACAGCGGTACCGAAGATGAAGCTTTCGTCGGCGGTGGCCAGGGCAGCGGCGTTGTCTTGTTGGTTGCCGTCGCCGGCGGCCACGTTGGCGCCCATGTTGCCGTTGGAGTTGTTCAGCGAATTGTCGGCCTTGGCTTCGTTTTTGGTGCCTTGGTTTTTCACCACGTTGCCATCGCTGTTTTGAGCGTCGAGCACAGCAGCGCCGGCACCGGCGGTGATCTGCAGGATTTGCTCAAGGGTTGGGCCTTTTGGATCGTGGCCGTGGCCATGACCGTTGCCGTGCCCGTTACCATGACCGTGATTGTCGTCACGGCCGCCTGCCTGTGCTGCGATTGCCATCACTGCTGCAAGTGCGAAAACCAGTGGTTTGAGGGCCATTGTAGGTTTCATGGTGTTTCTCCGTCGTGCTTATTAGTTGGTTAAGTGTTGGTACTTTCTAATTGCACTGCTGTTTGGGTCAGTCAGCGACCCGGATGCTCAGGGTGTTAGCCATACGGTTCCCCACCCCGGCACTCTGGTTCACCTGGATCACTCCTCGGCTGCCGGTGAAGGCCTGATCACTTGTCGTGACCTGGCGACTGCCGGGTGAGGTGCCAGTTGCTCCTGAGTTCGGTAAGAGCGCCACGTTCTGTTGCGAGAGGGCGCTGTCGTCAACGCTCTGCGGGGCAGCACTGATGCTGACGCGCGTCACGTTGGCCATCTGGTTGTTGGCGCCGGCGCCCTGGTTGACGCCCAGGATGCCGTTGCCGTTGCTGAAGGAGGCACCGCCGATGGTGGCGCTCGCGTTCGTCGAGCGGTCGGCCGGTGTGTTGATCTTTTGGGTCACGCTGGTGGACGCGTGGGCCTCGGTGCCGATGGCGATCGATTTGACGTTGGCCTGTTGCATCTGGTCGCCGGCGGCCTGGTTGACGTTGAAGTTGCCGCGGTACTGCATCCCGGAATCCTGAATGTTCGCGTTGTTCACAGAGCTGGGATCGGCCATGGCGCTGGTGCAGCCGATCAGGGCAAGCAGGAGCAGGGAACGATTCATGTCATTGGCCTCCGGCCATGCGGGTCAACGGCGCCAGGCCGGTGCTCATCGCACGGTTGACGGTGTTGGAGATCGTGCCGCCGGCACCGCCGCCGTGGCCGGCGCTCATGCCGGGCATCCCGTTGGGGTTGGTCAGGGTGTTCAGGCCAGGCAGGCTGCCGTTGGGGGTCGCGATGTTGCCGCGGATCGACGAGCCGCTGGCGACGCTGGCGAAGTCGCCGTCGTTGAGCTCGGTGTTGTCGATGGTTTGGTTGATCCGCGCAGACGGGTTGGCGTTGACGGTGGTCGGGTACGGATCTTTGCCGGCGCTGCGGCCGATGGGTGTAGGCTGGACATCGCGGTTGAGCACGATCACGCCGTTGCCGCCGGCCTGAACGTTGAAACTGATGAGTGCACTGGCGGCGGATCCGATCACCAGGAGGCAGGTCAGGCCTTTTTTGATATTCCCCACGGTGGCTGTTCCTTCTTCAGTGGGCTGAGCCTAGGTCAGCGTTGTGAGGGAGAGAGCGAAAGCTGTGCCGGTTTTGAAAACCCCATGGATTTCAACGGGTTGGTTTCGAGTCGCGCAAGGCTGATACAAAACCTGTTTCAGCGCTGAAACAGGCACCGGGCCCGCAGGTGGGCCAAAGCCGACGCAAAGCTCTGGAACAAGGGTTTGCGCGGTGGTGTTTCAGCGCTGTAACAGAAGGGATGACAAAGCGATGAAGCGCGCCAAGACGGGCACTTTGCAGTGAGGGCAGTGTTTCAGGAACGGACACTTTTACCCCAAAGCAGGGGAAAAGGGCGGGGCAGACGCCCCGCAATGGGGTCAGTCCGCCAGCAGGGCCGAAACGGCCCCGAAGGCCTGGCGACGCCGTTCGTCCCAGTCGCCCCGGATGATCCGCATCGGCTGCCCGTGCTGCTCCAGCCAGATCCGGGTGGCGTTGAAGAAGGCCTGGCGTTCGCTCAATTGCGGTTGGCAGCGCTGGCCGTCATCGGTCCATTCGATCTGCTCAGGGGACAGCAGCAGGTGCAGGTCGTAGCGGCGGGCCAGCAATTGCTCTTCCAGCCACGCCGGGCAGTCGCCGAAGAGGGTCTGGCTCCAGAGCATGTTGCTCAGCAGGTGGGTGTCGAGGATCAGCAGCGGCGGGCGCTGTGCCCGCGCCTGATCTTCGCGTCGCAATTGGCCGCGGGCGATCTCGGGGATGTCGGCCAGGCACGTGTCCCGGGCCTTTTCCTCGATGAAGGTGCGCACGTACTCGTCCACCCGCACACCGCCGAAGCGTTCCTGGAGGCTGGCCGCCAGCCAGCTCTTGCCGGTGGACTCGGGCCCTGTGAGGACAACGGTCTTCATGCGGCGCGCAACGCGGGATCGGCACGCCATTCGCGCCAGCCCAGCACCGCGATCAGGGTGAACAGGGCGTACAGCGCGGCGGTGAGGTACAGCGCCTTGTAGAGGAACAGGCCGACGAAGACCACGTCCAGCACGATCCACAACGCCCAGCATTGCAGGCGCTTGTGGGCCATCCAGAACTGCGCGACCAGGCTGAACCCGGTCAGCGCGGCATCGAGCCAGGGTTGCGCGGCGTCGGTCCAATGCGCCATCGCGGCCCCCAGCAGCAGGCTGCCCACGGCGCCGACGGCCAGGCCCTGCACGATCGAGGACGGGGCAAGCCGACTGACGTGGCGCCCGTCGTGCATCGTCCCGGCGCGCGTCCATTGCCACCAGCCGTAGACCTGCAAGGCGGCGTAGACCACCTGCAGCAACATGTCCGAATACAGCTTCACTTCAAAGAAGATCCAGCTGTACAGCAGCACCATGACCAGCCCGATCGGCCAGCACCAAGGATTCTGTTTGACCGTCAGCCAGACGGCGATCACACCGAGGGCGGCGGCAAACAGTTCAAGCCCGGACATGCACAATCCTTGAAGGGAGCGGAAGAGGGGCCGGATTGTACCCAAAAAAGACTCTGGCGCGAGCCTGCTTGTGGGAGCCGGTTTGCTGGCGATGGCGGTGGTCTTCGTGCAAATGGCAGGCCGCGGCAGAATCCTGTGGGAGCTGGCTTGCCAGCGATGAGGCCTGTACAGCCGACATCTTCATCGCCTGACGCACCGCCATCGCTTGCAGGGCAAGCTCCCACAGGTTTTTGTGGTGCACCTGGATTTTGCGGGCACCGGAGAACCCCTGTGGGAGCTAGCTTGCTAGCGATGAGGCCGGTCCAGCCGACATCTACATTGCCTGACGCACCGCCATCGCTTGCAGGGCGAGCTCCCACAGGTTCTTGTGGTGTCCCTGGATTTTGCGGGCACCGGAGAACCCCTGTGGGAGCCAGCCTGCTGGCGATGGCGTCAGCCAAGGCACCGCCGGACGGTGCCTTGGCCCAAGGTCAGACCCGGAACTGGCGCAGCAGCCCGTTCAGCTGTTCGCTCAACTGGCCAAGGCGCACGCTGGCGGCGCTGGACTGTTCGGCCGCCAGCGCCGTGCTGTGGGACAGGCCGGCCGCCTGGGTGACGTTCTGGTTGATGTCCTCGACCACATGGGCCTGTTGCAGCGTGGCGCTGGCGATCGAGGCGTTCAGGCCGTTGAGGTTGCGCAGCGCCTGGCCGATGGCGTTCAGGCTGGCGCCCGCCAGGCCGGCCTGTTCGATGGTCAGCCGCGAAGCCGTGCTGCTTTCGCCGATGACTTTGACCGCCGCCTCGGAATGGTTCTGCAGGCGTTCGATCATGGTCTGGATCTCCGCCGTGGACTTCTGCGTGCGCTGCGCCAGCAGGCGCACCTCGTCGGCCACCACGGCGAACCCTCGGCCCTGCTCACCGGCGCGGGCCGCCTCGATGGCGGCGTTGAGCGCCAGCAGGTTGGTCTGCTCGGCGATCGAGCGGATCACTTCCAGCACGCTGCCGATCTGGGTGCTTTCGGCGGCGAGGGTGCGGATCACCTCGACGGCCTGGTCGATGGTGCCGGACAGCCTGTCGATCTGCTGCAGGCTGCCGTCGATGTTGACCTGGCCCTGCTGGGCCTGGGCCTCGGCGTCGCGCACTTCGCTGGCGGCGTGCTCGGCGTTCTTGGCCACGTCCTGCACGCCGTAGGTGACTTCATTGACGGCCGTGGCCACCAGCTCCATCTGCTGCGACTGCTGCTGGCTGCGTTCCTGGGCCTGTGCCGCGTCGTTGCCCAGCTCGCCGGAGGATTGCCCCAACGCGCTGGCGGAGGCCTGCAGGTCGCCGATCACCCGGCGCAGCTTGGCCGTGAAGGCGTTGAAGTGGTGGGCCAGCTGGGTGACTTCGTCCTGGCCATGGGTGTCGAGGCTGCGGGTCAGGTCGCTTTCGCCGCTGGCGATGTTGGCCATGGCGCTGACGCTTTCCTGCAATGGCCGCACGATGCTGCGCGCGATCAGGATCACCAGCACCGCCATGATCAGCGCAATGACCAGACCGACCGCCGAGGCCTTCAGCACCTGACCCTGGAACTCGGCCTGCACGTCGTCGATGTACACGCCGGAACCGATCACCCAACCCCACGGCTCGAACAGCTTCACGTAGGACGTCTTGGCCACCGGCTCGCTCGCGCCGGGCTTCGGCCAGCGGTAGTCGACCATGCCGGCGCCCTTGGACTTGGCGATGGCGACCATCTCGTTGAACACCGCAAAGCCGTCCGGGTCGCGGATCGCCGAGAGGTTCTGGCCCTCAAGCTTGGGATTGGTGGGGTGCATGACCATCACGGGGGTGAGGTCGTTGATCCAGAAATAGTCGTTCTGGTCGTAGCGCAGGCCGCGGATCGCCGTCAGCGCCTGCTTCTGCGCGGCATCACGGGTCAGGGTCCCCGCCGCTTCCAGGCCCTGGTAGTAGGTCAGCAGGCCAGCGGCGGTCTGCACCACATGTTGGGTCTTCTGAGCCTTGGCGTGGTACAGGCCGTCGTGCACCTGTTTGAGCATCAGCACGCCCAGGGTCAGCAACATGACCACCGCCACAATCAAGATGAGCCACAAGCGTCGGCTGATCGACACACTGCGCAAGCTGTTCATAACGCTGTCACTCCGGTTTCTTGTTCTTGTCATAAAACGCCGCCAGCATCCAACCACGTTTCGGGGCGGGCGCCTACGCGACCCAAGTCGTATAACGCACAGCGTTATTTCGGCTTGTCTGTTAGGATTTCGGCCCCGCACGGAAAAACCTGAATGGCGATTGATTCTTCACGGAATTTTGACCGTCCCATGTGGATCCTGTGCGCGTGCGAACCGCACCGCAGCGGCTACGCTTCTCGCAGTGAACGATTGAAAAAATATTATCGGGGCATGCCGCCGGGCATCGCTCTTTGGGGGACTGATGGATCTTTGGACCGCCTTGCAGGCATTGATTCTAGGAGTTGTAGAAGGGCTGACGGAGTTTTTGCCCATTTCCAGTACCGGACACCAGATCATCGTCGCCGACCTGCTGAACTTCGGCGGCGAGCGGGCCATGGCGTTCAACATCATCATCCAGCTCGGCGCCATCCTGGCGGTGGTCTGGGAGTTTCGCCGCAAGATCTTCGACGTGGTCGTCGGCCTGCCCACGCAGCCGGGCGCCCGGCGCTTCACCGCCAACCTGCTGATCGCGTTCCTGCCGGCGGTGGTGCTGGGGGTGATCTTTGCCGACCTGATCCATCACTACCTGTTCAACCCGATCACCGTGGCCGCCGCGCTGGTGGTGGGCGGCATCATCATGTTGTGGGCCGAGCGCCGGCAGCATGAAGTGCACGCCGAAACGGTGGACGACATCCGTTGGACCGATGCGCTGAAGATCGGTTTCGCCCAGTGCCTGGCGATGATTCCCGGCACTTCGCGCTCCGGCTCGACCATCATCGGCGGCCTGCTGTTCGGCCTGTCGCGCAAGACCGCCACCGAGTTCTCGTTCTTCCTGGCCATGCCGACCATGGTCGGCGCCGCGGTGTATTCGGGCTACAAGTACCGCAACCTGTTCGTGCCGGCGGACTTTCCGGTGTTCGCCATCGGCTTCGTCACCGCGTTCATCTTTGCCATGATCGCCGTGCGCGGGCTGCTCAAGTTCATCGGCAGCCACAGCTATGCGGCGTTCGCCTGGTACCGGATCGTGTTCGGTCTGGTGATCCTCGCGACCTGGCAGTTCGGCTGGGTGGACTGGTCGGCGGCCAAGCCATGAGCGATCCCCGCGCCCGCCGCGGGGGCGGTGTCCAGAACCTGAAGCTGAAGCTGGCGGTGTTCCTGGCCGTCTGCGCACTGCCGCTGTACGGCTCGCTGTCGATGTGGCTGCACGGGGTTTCATCGATCCCGCTGGTGGCCTACGGGGTCGTCAGCGCAGTGGCGTTCTTTCTGTACTGGGGCGACAAGCGCAAGGCGCGCAACGAGGCCTGGCGCACGCCGGAGAACATCCTGCACGCGGTGGAACTGGCCGGCGGCTGGCCGGGCGCGCTGATCGCGCAGCAGGTGTTCCGGCACAAGACGCGCAAGGCGTCGTTCCAGATCGTCTTCTGGATGATCGTGGGGTTGCACCAGATGTTCTGGATCGACCGGCTGTTCTACGGTTCTGCGTTGTCTGCTGTGTGGTGAGTTTCGGTTAGCCTGTTGCTCGGTGGGCGGTCTGGTCCGGCGGGGCTGGATGGGCCGCCGTCATCGCCAGCAGGCTGGCTCCCACATGGGATGGCGGCGAATGCAGAGTCTTTGGTCACTGCAGAACCCTGTGGGAGCCGGCCTGCTGGCGATGGGTTCAACCCAGAACGCCAACCGATCAAAGCAATAGCCCGACCTGCGTGCGCTTGGGCAGCTTGCCCACCACCAACTGGTGCGAACGCTGCAGCAACCCTTGCAGCTCCTCGGCGCCCAGCGGGTAGGGCGGGTGCATGATGATCCATTGCGCCCGCGCCAGGTACGGCGCCGGGCCGATGCCCGGACGGTCGCAATGGCCCAGGAACAGATCCTTGTCGACCTTGAACGCCAACGACTCGCCGCGCAGCCCCTGCAAGGCGAACATCTTGTTGCCGGCCACCGAAAACACCCGCACGCCCCCCCACTTGTAGTCCTCCCGCGCACCGGGCAGCGTCAGGCAGAACGCGGCGACGTCCGTTTCGCTCATCTTTCCTTGTTTCATAACAGGCGCTCTCCACAGGCATTGAACGATTCGACCAGGTGGTCGATCCATGCGCGCACCGCCGGCATCACGCCGCGCCGGTGCGGATACACCGCTTGCAGCCAGCCGCCGGGCAATGACCAGCCCGGGAGCAACTGCACCAGCGTGCCGTTGTTCAGCTCCGCTTCGCAATACATCATCGGCAGCAGGGTGAAGCCTTGCCCGGCCAGCACGCAAGCCTTGCGCACGATGAAGTCGTCGATGCCCAGCCGGGCCTCCAGCGCCAGGTCGCAGCTCTTGCCGTGTTCATCGAGCAGGCGCACATGCACCATCCGGTCGGGTTCCAGGGCGCCGAGCACCGGCAGGTTCTTCAGGTCCTGCGGATGCCGGATCTCGACGCCCTCTATAAAGGAAGGGCTGGCCACCACGACCATCTGCGCCTGACGCAAACGGCGGGTGACCAGCATCGGGTCTTCGTCGCCGTGCTCGCGCACGCGCAGGGCGACATCGACCCCTTCGGTGATCAGGTCGACCCGGCGGTTGAGCAGGATCACCTCCAACTGAACTTGGGGGAACTTGCCCAGGAAGTCGCTGATGACCATCGGCAGCATTTCGTGGGCCAGCCCCGTCGGGCACGACACCCGCAACCGGCCCCTTGGCTCGCTGGACATGCTGGCGACGGCTTCGTCCGCCATTTCCGCCTCCAGCAGCATGGCCTGGCAGTGGCGCAGGTAGCGTTCGCCCACTGCCGTCAGCTTCAGTTGGCGGGTGGTGCGCTGCAGCAGCCGGGCGCCGAGGCGCTCTTCCAGCTCGGCGATCCGCCGCGACAGGCGCGACTTGGGAATGCCGAGCAGGCGGCCGGCGGCGGCGAACCCGCCGGCCTCGACCACCTTGGCGAAATAGTAGAGATCGTTGAGGTCTTGCATGGTGAGATCCGACTGTTCTATCAGTGGGACAAACTATCGCATTGTTGCCGTCTAATCAGCTATTGGTTTCGTCTGTAGGATTGTCTCCATTCCGTCGCCACCGGCGATTCTTTCCAGGAGATTCCACATGAAACTGCTGCACATCGATTCGAGCATTCTGGGCGACAACTCCGCATCCCGTCAGCTGAGCAAGGAAGTCGCTCAGGCCTGGCAAGCCGCCGAGCCAAGCGCCGTGGTGACCTACCGCGACCTGGCCGCCGACGCCATCAGCCACTTCTCGTCGACCACCCTGGTGGCCGCCGGCACCACCGCCGAACTGCGCGACGCCGCCCAGCAGCATGAAGCCGAACTCAGCGCCACCACCCTGGCCGAGTTCAAGGCGGCGGACGCCATCGTGATCGCCGCACCGATGTACAACTTCACCATCCCGACCCAGCTCAAGGCGTGGATCGACCGCATCGCCGTGGCCGGCCAGACCTTCCGCTACACCGAAGCCGGTCCCGAAGGCCTGTGCGGCGGCAAGAAAGTGGTGATCGTGTCCACCGCCGGCGGTCTGCACGCAGGCCAGGCCAGCGGCATCGCCCACGAAGAGTACCTGAAGCTGGTGCTGGGCTTCCTCGGCATCACCGACATCGAAATCGTCCGCGCCGAGGGCCTGGCCTACGGTGAGGAAGTGCGCAACAACGCCATGAGCGCCGCCCACACGCAAATCAGCGAGCAACTGTTCGCCGCCGCGTAAGGCTTGCGTAAAGAACAGCGTCTGTTCAGGTAAACCCAAAAAAACTCTGTATTCTGGTTCTGCAAGGGCCAGATACGGAGTTTTTTGTTTCTGGCTGTTACATAATCTGGCCCGGGTTATGCAGTCAAGCGTTCGACGTCTGAGTGCAGCGTCGCGCCGCAGCGCCAGACCTTGGCGTTTCGGGCGTCTGACCGCACCGGATCTTTCGATTGAGTAACACAGGGTGGGGCATCCCATGATGCGTCTTTGTGCAACGTTACTGATTTGCCTGCTCGGCAGCCTGAACTCAGTGCACGCGGCGCCTGGGCAGCATCCACGCTGGAGCGTCGGTTACCACGAGATGACGTTCCTCGATCCGCTGGACCTGCAACCGATGCGCGCCATCGCGTTCTATCCCTCCAGCGACCGTGAGCACACCAGCAAGCTTGAGGGCTATACGGTCGAGGCCGGCGAAGACGTCAAGGTCGCCATCGGCCGTTTCCCGATGCTGATGCTGTCCCACGGCAACACCGGCACGCCGCTGGCGCTGCATGACCTCGCCACATCGCTGGCGCGCAAGGGGTTCGTGGTGGTGGCGGTGATCCACCCCGGCGACAACTCCAAGGATCACAGCCGGCTCGGCACCCTGAGCAACCTGTACGGCCGGCCGATCCAGATTTCCGAAGCCATCACGGCCACCCTCGGCGACCGTATGCTCGCGCCGTTCGTCAACGCCGAGCAGGTCGGGGTGATCGGCTATTCGGCGGGCGGCGAGACGGCGCTGATCCTTTCGGGCGCCACGCCGGACCTGGATCGCCTGCGCCGCTACTGCCAGGAGCGCCCGGACGACCGCGACGCCTGCAACACCCAGGGCGAACTGATCGTCGACCGCGACGACCTCCAGCCGGTGGCCGATCCGCGGGTGCATGCCTTGCTGCTGATGGCGCCGCTGAGCCTCAAGTTCGGCCGCCATACATTGGCCGACGTGCATGTGCCGGTGCTGATGTACAGCGGCGACGGCGACAAACTGGTGGCCTTCGACAAGAACGCCGCCGCCCTGGCGCGCAAACTGCCGACCGCGCCGGACTTCAAGCTGCTGGCCGGGGCCGGGCACTTCGTGTTCATGGCGCCTTGCAACGAAGAGCAGATCGTTGCGATGCCGGCGCTGTGCACCGACGCCGACGGCGTGGACCGCGAAGACATCCACCGCAACCTGATCTCCGAGGCCGGGCGGTTCTTCTCCCGGGTGCTGGGCCGGCCGAGCCGGGCGGGGATGCAGACCGCAGACCAATGAAACCCCGATGCCCCCTGTGGGAACCAGCCTGCTGGCGATAGCGATCTGTCATTCAACGCCTGGTCGACTGTTTCGCCAGCAGGCTGGCTCCCACAAGGGCAAGATCAGGCCGCGCGCCGCTTGAGCATCAGCGTCAGCCCCAGTCCGCCCACGGACAGCACCGCCGCGCAGAAGAAAATCCACGAATACCCCAGGTTCAGCGCCACTGCGCCCATCAACGGCCCGGCAATCGCCAGCGCCAGGTCAAAGAACACCGCGTAGGCGCCCAGGCCCGCACCGCGGCTGGAGCCGGGCACTTGCTTGATGGCTTCGACGCCGAGCGCCGGGTACACCAGCGACAGGCCGAGCCCGGTCAGGCCGGCGCCGATCAGCGCGGTGGCGGTGGAGGGCGCCAGCCACAGCAGCGCCAGGCCCAGGGTCTCGATGATCATGCAGGCAATCGCGGAGCTGAAACCGCCGAAACGGTTGATCGCCGAAATGAACAGCAGGCGCGACAGAATGAAACACACGCCGAACACCGTCAGGCAGTACGCCGCGCCGGTCCAGCCCCGGTTGAGGTAGTACAGCGTGATGAAGGTGGTCAACGTGCCGTAGCCGATGGAGGCCAGGCACAGGCTGGCGCCGTAGGGGGCGATCCGGCCGAACACGGCCCGGAACGGCAGGCGCTCGCCGCGCACCACCGGCACCGACGGCTTGTTGCGGATCAGCAGCAGCGCCCCGGCCGCCAGCGCCGACAGGGCGATGCCGAGGCTGGCGAAGCCGTAATCCGCCACCATGATCACCCCCAACGGCGCACCGATGGCGATGGCGCCGTAGGAGGCGATGCCGTTCCAGGAGATCGAACGGGCCGTGTGCTCGGCGCCGACCTGGCCCATGCACCAACTGATGGTGCCCACCCCGATCAGGCCTTGGGCGATGCCGAGCAGCAGGCGCGCGGCGATCAGGATCACCAGGCTCAGCAGCGGAACGCTTTGCAGCAGCGTCGAAAGCAGGGTCAGCGCGCCGCTCAGGACAATCCCCGACAAGCCATACACGATCGCCCGCTTGGTGCCGACGCTGTCCGACATGCGCCCGGCCATCGGCCGGCTGAGCAGGGTGGCCAGGTACTGCGAGCCGATGGTCAGCCCCGCGATCACCGCACTGAAGCCGAGCTGCTCATGGACGTAGCCCGGCAGCACCGCAATCGGCAGGCCGATGCAGAGGAAGGCGATGAAGGTATAGAAGACGATGGAAACGATCTGCAGAGTGATCGACAGAGAGCTTTGCGACGGCGGTTGCTGCGCAGACATGGGGACTCGTTCGCGGGCGGCGGTGGGAGATGCGGCATCATGGCTTTTGTGCGGGGTAAAAGGAAGCAGGCTAACGATGTGAGTGGCTGAAAGTGATCGGCAGTCCAGTCACCTAGATGTCAGCAGTGCCGGCCTCATCGCTGGCAAGCCAGCTCCCACAAGTTTTTGGGTGTGCCGGGATCTTGCGGACGGCCGGGATCCCTGTGGGAGCTGGCTTGCCAGCGATGGCGGCAGTCCAGTCACACAGATGTCGGCAGTGCCGGCCTCATCGCTTGCAGGCAAGCACCCACAGGTTTTTGGGTGTACCGAGATCTTGCGGACGGCCGGGATCCCTGTGGGAGCCAGCCTGCTGGCGATGGCGGCAGTCCAGTCACACAGATGTCGGCAGTGCCGGCCTCATCGCTTGCAG
>NZ_JBIVHR010000009.1:25543-96304 GCF_044749305.1 Pseudomonas sp. NPDC089534
TTGCGGACGGCCGGGATCCCTGTGGGAGCTGGCTTGCCAGCGATGGCGGCAGTCCAGGCACCGCAGGGCATGATCAGGACCGTTGCTCCCGCTTAGGAAAATCCTAAGGCCGCAGAATGCAAAAAGCCCTGTCACCAGGACAGGGCTTCTCACTTGCAGCTTGCGGGCTAAGGCTGACAGCAGCCCTTAGAACACCACGCCCTGGCTGCGCAGGTAATCATCGTAGGTGCCGCTGAAGTCGGTCACGCCGTTCGGGCTCAGTTCGATGATGCGGGTGGCCAGGGACGACACGAACTCGCGGTCGTGGCTGACGAAGATCAGCGTGCCCGGATAGTTCTCCAGCGCCAGGTTGAGCGCCTCGATCGATTCCATGTCCAAGTGGTTGGTCGGTTCGTCCATCACCAGCACGTTCGGCTTCTGCAGGGTCAGCTTGCCGAACAGCATGCGGCCTTGCTCACCACCGGAAATGACCTTCACCGACTTGAGGATCTCGTCGTTGGAGAACAGCATGCGGCCCAATGTGCCGCGGATCATCTGCTCGCCCTGGGTCCACTGGCCCATCCAGTCGAACAGGGTGACGTCGTCTTCGAAGTCGTGGGCATGGTCCTGGGCGTAGTAGCCCAGCTCCGCGCTTTCGGTCCACTTCACCGAACCCGCGTCCGGGGTCAGCTCGCCCATCAGGGTGCGCAGCAGGGTGGTCTTGCCGATGCCGTTCGGGCCGATGATCGCCACGCGCTCGCCGGCTTCGACGGTGAAGCTGAAGTTCTTGAACAGGATCTTGTCGTCGAAGCCCTTGGACATGCGCTCGATGGTCACGGCCTGACGGTGCAGCTTCTTGTTCTGGTCGAAACGGATGAACGGGCTCACGCGGCTCGACGGCTTGACCTCGGCCAGCTGGATCTTGTCGATCTGCTTGGCGCGGGAGGTGGCCTGCTTGGCTTTCGAGGCGTTGGCCGAGAAGCGGCTGACGAACGTCTGCAGTTCGGCGATCTGGGCTTTTTTCTTGGCGTTGTCGGCCAGCAACTGCTCGCGGGACTGGGTCGCCGCGGTCATGTACTCGTCGTAGTTGCCCGGGAACAGGCGCAGTTCGCCGTAGTCCAGGTCGGCCATGTGGGTGCAGACGCTGTTCAGGAAGTGCCGGTCGTGGGAAATGATGATCATGGTGCTGTTACGCGCCGTGAGAATGTTTTCCAGCCAGCGGATGGTGTTGATGTCCAGGTGGTTGGTCGGCTCGTCGAGGAGCAGCACTTCCGGATCGGAGAACAGCGCCTGGGCCAGCAGCACGCGGAGCTTCCAGCCCGGTGCGACTTCGGTCATCGGGCCGAAATGCTGTTCCAGCGGAATGCCCAGACCCAGCAACAGCTCGCCGGCGCGGGATTCGGCGGTGTAGCCGTCCATCTCGGCGAACTCGGTCTCCAGCTCGGCCACGGCCATGCCGTCTTCTTCGGTCATTTCCGGCAGCGAGTAGATGCGGTCGCGCTCGGCCTTGACCTTCCACAGCTCCTCGTGGCCCATGATCACGGTGTCGATCACGGTGAACTCTTCGTAGGCGAACTGATCCTGACGCAGTTTACCCAGGCGCACGTTCGGCTCGAGCATCACCTGGCCGGCGGACGGCTCCAGGTCGCTGCCGAGGATTTTCATGAAGGTCGACTTGCCGCAACCGTTGGCGCCGATCAGGCCATAGCGGTTGCCGTTGTTGAACTTGACCGAAACGTTTTCGAACAGCGGCTTGGCGCCGAACTGCATCGTGATGTTAGCTGTAGAAATCAAAGGTTTTTCCTGCGAGGCAATCTGAAAAGCGAGGAGGCAGCGGGTGCGCTGGGCCCGAGTCGAAGCACGCCGAAGCGGGGTGCGTCCCGTCATCAGCCCAGGGGCCTGTAAAGTTTGGCGGCGATTGTACTGGTCTGGCCGTGCGAGCGATAGGGCGATCACGCCTTGTTCGCGCGATCGGCGCCGATGCAGGACAGTTTTTCACAGATGAAGGTTCACTATTGGTTACAAACTGTGGCTAAAATGCCATCCATTCACCCAATGCCCGTGTACGGCATGGGCTCAAGGATGCGCCATCGGGACGCTGTTTTGTTTTCAGACCACTGCCGCAGGCCACGGGCCGACGCCTTCTGGGCGCGCAGTTTGTTCACTTCTGACGTGTGACGATTTCCGTGAAACTCATCATTGCCGCTGTATATGTCATTTCCATTGCATACGTTCACCTGCGCGGTCGCATTCGCCACAAGCTCGGGCGCCAGTTGAGCGACCACTCCACGTTTCTGGCGCCGGTCAACTGCTTCCTTTATCTGTTCTCCAAGATGCCCAACAAGCCTTACCTCAATCCGGCGGACTTCCCGGACCTGAGCCCGCTGCAGGCCCACTGGGAAGAAATCCGCGAAGAAGGTCAGAATCTTCTGCGCGCCGGTGAGATCAAGCGCTCGAACCAGTACGACGACGTCGGTTTCAACTCGTTCTTCAAGACCGGCTGGAAGCGCTTCTACCTGAAGTGGTACGGCGACAGCCACCCGTCGGCCATGAAACTGTGCCCGCGCACCACGGAGCTGGTGCAGAGCATCGGTTCGATCAAGGCGGCGATGTTCGCCGAACTGCCGCCGGGCTCCAAACTGGTGCGCCACCGCGACCCGTACGCCGGTTCCTACCGCTATCACCTGGGCCTGGAAACGCCGAACGACGCCGGCTGCTACATCAACGTCGACGGCGAGAACTACCACTGGCGCGACGGCGAAGCGGTGATGTTTGACGAGACCTACATCCACTACGCCGAAAACACCACGGATCAGAACCGCATCATCCTGTTCTGCGACATCGAACGTCCGATGAAGTACCGTTGGGCGGCGGCGTTCAACAGCTGGTTCAGCCGCACCGTGATGTCGGCGGCCGGCGCGCCGAACGATGCGGGCGACCGCACCGGCGGGATCAACCGCTTGTTCACCAAGATCTACAAGGTGCGCCTGCGCGGCAAGGAACTGAAGAAACGCAACCGTGCGCGCTACTACATGGAAAAGTGGGCGATCTTCGGCGGTCTGCTGGCGATCTTCATTCTGATCTGAGTTCGGTGGCGTTCTTGCGGATGCCATCGCCAGCAGGCTGGCTCCCACAGATTGTTTGGCGCTGCCGGAACCTGTGGGAGCGGGCTTGCCCCGGGCGGCGATCCGACGCGGATCCGGCACCACCCTCGCGGCAATCACGCCCTGTTACAGGTTGCCCGTCCCTCACGGGTTAACAAATCCGAACCCTCGGCGTAGCGTGGACTCGAACGCTTCAGTCCAAGCGCCCCGAGGTCGATCATGAACCATTATCTGTCAGGCATCGCCGCCCTGATCCTCAGTGGCGGCCTGGCGCAGGCCGACGTCATTGCGCCGCCTCCCATGCCGTTGCTGGCCCAAAGCCCGACCGGCAACAGCAACAACCCCTACAACAGCCCGATCCGCCGGGCCAATCCCAACAGCTTGCAGGGCACCCAGCCCAGCGCGCCCGCCCTGCAAGGGCCGAACACCGTTCCGGTGCCGCGTCCGCCCACCCTCGAAAACCGTGGCATCGGCAATGGCCAGCCCCTGCGTTCGGTGCCGGCCGCACCGCCCACGTTCATTCCCAATCCGCCGGTGCGGGACACCGGCAGCAACCGTTGATCGGCGGAGGCCGTTTCCGTCAGCCCTTCAAGTGAACAAAAGGAATCGTGCATGTTGCGTAAAACCCTGTTGGCCGGCCTGTGCGCCGTTGCGTTGGCGACGGCGACCGCCGCTCCCATGAAGGAATTGCAGAGCGAGCAAGGCACCCTGCAAGTGACCACCATCACCCAAGGCCTTGACCACCCTTGGGCGCTGGCGTTTCTGCCGGACGCTCAGGGCATGCTGGTGACCGAACGTCCCGGCAACCTGCGGCGGGTGAGTGCGGACGGCAAGGTGTCTGCGCCGATCAGCGGCACGCCCAGGGTTTGGGCCAAGGGGCAGGGCGGGCTGCTGGACGTGGCGCTGTCGCCGTCGTTCAAGGAGGATCGGCTTGTGTACCTGTCCTACGCCGAGGGCGGCGGCGCCGGCGACAAGGCGGGAACGGCGGTCGGGCGCGGGCGCCTGTCGGACGACATGACGGCCCTCAAGGACTTCACGGTGATTTTCCGCCAGGAGCCCAAACTGTCGGTCGGCAACCATTTCGGCTCGCGGCTGGTGTTCGACCGCGACGGCTTCCTGTTCATCACCCTGGGCGAAAACAACGACCGGCCGACCGCCCAGGATCTGGACAAACTGCAAGGCAAAATCGTGCGACTGTACCCGGACGGCAAGGTGCCGGACGACAACCCCTTCGTCGGTCAGTCCGGCGTGCGGCCGGAGATCTGGTCCTACGGCCACCGCAACCCGCAGGGGGCGGCGCTCAATCCGTGGTCCGGCACGCTGTGGGAAAACGAGCACGGTCCGCGCGGCGGCGATGAGGTGAACATCATCGAACGCGGCAAGAATTACGGCTGGCCGCTGGCGACCCACGGCATCAACTACTCGATGCAACCCATCCCGGAAGCCAAAGGCAAGACCGCCGAGGGCACGGTCGGCCCGCATCATGTCTGGGAAAAATCACCGGGCGTGACCGGCCTGGCGTTCTACGATGGCGACCGTTTCAAGGCCTGGCAGCACAACGCGTTCATCGGCGCGCTGGTGGGCCAGGAACTGATCCGCCTGCAGTTCGACGGCGACAAGGTCGTGCACGAAGAGCGTTTGCTGGGTGAGTTGAAACAGCGGATCCGCGATGTGCGCCAAGGGCCGGATGGCTACCTCTACGTGCTGACGGACGAGACGGACGGTGCGTTGTACAAGGTCGGCCTGAAATAGCACTGAGTGAGTTTTATGGGGCGTGAGGCGGGAGCGAGCGCCCTCGCCACACAAGGCTTTTGCGACACCCACCTGTGGCGAGGGAGCTTGCTCCCGCTGGGCCGCGAAGCGGCCCCATCCGCTTTCACCGGGCAAACACCACCACCGCCGCCCGGAGCTTCCCTCGGCCGAACCGGCTCATCTTCTCGAACTCGCCATGACTGACCGGCACATGCTGGCAGTCGATGGGTTGACGATGCAGGCTGTGGTCGACGTCCGGGTCGTGCAGGTAAACGAACTCCTCGTCGCAGTCGGTGACGATCACCCAGTGCGGTGATTTGGAGCGGGTCAGGCGGTAGCTGCTGATCAGCACCAGGGGCTGACCGCCAGCCTCCAGCAAACGGGGCAGATCCAGTGCCGAGCCGATGGTCTGTTCGACATCGGTGTCGCGCAATTGCGCGATGAAGGCCTCGTGCACCAGGCGCATGACGTCCTTTTTATGCTCGCCGCGCACGCCGTCGAGAAACAGCGGCCCGGCCATGCTCAGTTGCAGGCGCACCCGAAATCCCCGGCGCCACGCCGCCAGCGCCAGCCCTTGCGGGCTGCAGCCACCATGGCCGGACGTCATGAACACTGTGGTCGCCTCGCGCCAGAGCTGCACTTCCTCCTGGCGCTCCAGCGTCCGTCCAGGCTGCAACGCCCCCATGGCCATCAGCAGGCAGGCGGGGCCGCAGGTGAAGTCCGTGGTTTGCGGGTAATAGGGAACGTTGACGCTGCGTGTGTCGCGGTGCTGGAGGATGCGCTTTTCCAGGCGCAACGCGTCGGCATGGTCCTCGTAGTAATCGTGGATCAGCGCAAAGCGCCGGTAGCCGTTGCGCTCGTACAACGCGATGGCCGCCGGGTTGTCGGTGCGCACTTCCAGCCGCAGGTAGGCGCAATCATGCTCCAGCGCGCAGGCCTCGATGCGGTTCAGCAATTGCTTGCCCAGCCCGGCGCCCCGTGCCGAGGCCGCGATGGCGATGGAATACAGCCGGGCCAGCGACGTGCCGCGATGAAACAGCACCAGCGCATACCCCGCCAATTGCCCAGCGTGCGTGGCCACCCACAATTGCCCGTGGGCACGGGTGATCATCCACTGGAAACTGCGGGCGGTGAGCCGGTCCGTGGTGAAGCATTGCATCTCCAACGCCATCAGCGCCGGCAGGTCTTCAGTTGTCGCCAGACGAAAGACAGGGTTCATATGACCACCGTAAAAGTTGCGTAACGAAACGGGACTTTCGAAAAACTTCGTGCTTAATAGAAATGGTCTTGTTCTCCAACGGATCGATTTCTATGTCAGCGGTACAGGGTCATTGGCGCGAAGTATCCGGGCAAAGTTTGCCGGCGGCAACTTATTTAAATCCGGTCGTTGCAACTTCCAGCCGGGTGCTGATCATTGTCGAGCGCAAGGAAGATTGGGCCTCTTACTTCCCCAGCGAAGACATCGTCACCGCCCAGGAATACCTGGAGCAAACCCCCGGCAGCGAGCCGGGCAAGCGGGTGCAGGTGATCAACCTGTGCCGCAGCTACAAGTACCTGGGGCACGGTTATTACTGCTCGCTGCTGGCCGAGGCCCGCGGGCATCGGGTCATCCCATCGGTGAAGACCATCAGCGAACTGACGCGAAAGTCACTCTACGGGTTGGCGCTGGAAGACCTGGACAAAACCCTGGAAAGAGCCCTCAGCCATCATCTCTACAGCGATACGGAAGGGTTTACGCTGACGCTTTACTTTGGTCGGACGCATATCGAACCCTTGCAGGATCTGGCCCGTCAGTTGTTTGAAGTGTTTCCGTGTCCGATTCTGTTAGTTGAATTCAAGCGAACTAACGGTTGGCACATCGAGGGCATCAAGTCGGGGTCGCTGCACAAGTTGCGCGATGACCAGGAAGACCAGTTCGCCAATGCCCTGGACGGATTCAGCCGTAAAGTCTGGCGCCTCCCGCGCTCCCGTCAGGTGGCCCGTTACGACCTGGCGATCCTGCACGATCCCCAGGAGGCGCTGCCGCCGTCCAACGCCCGTGCGCTGGCCAACTTCGTGCGGGTCGGCAAAGGCATGGGCATCGACGTGGAGCTGATCGAGCGTAAGGACTACGCGCGGCTGGCCGAGTACGACGGCCTGTTGATCCGCGAGACTACGAGCGTCGACAACCACACCTACCGCTTCGCCAAGAAGGCCGAGAGCGAAGGGCTGGTGGTGATGGACGATCCGGCGTCGATCCTGCGCTGCACCAACAAGGTGTACCTGACCGACCTGCTCGGCAGCCATCAGTTGGGCATGCCCGCCACGGAAATCCTCTACAAGGAGCGACCGGAAGATTTCGAACGGGTCGGCGAGCGCCTTGGCTTTCCGCTGGTGCTGAAGATCCCCGACGGCTGTTTCTCCCGTGGCGTGATCAAGGTCGAAAGCCAGCAGGCGCTGCTGGAGGCCACCGCCGAACTGTTCGAGCATTCGGTGCTGTTGCTGGCCCAGGAGTTCTTCTACACCGAATACGACTGGCGCATCGGCGTGCTCAACCGCAAGCCGATCTTTGCCTGCCAGTACTTCATGTCCAAGGGCCATTGGCAGATCTACAACCACAAGGCCAAGGGCCAGGACGTCAACGGCGAATGCCGCACGCTGCCGATCCACGAAGCGCCGAGGGCGGTGGTGGAACTGGCGGTGAAGACGGCCAACCTGATCGGCGACGGGCTCTACGGCGTCGACCTCAAGCAGGCGGGCGACAAAGTGGTGGTCATTGAGGTCAACGACAACCCGAACCTGGACGCCGGCATCGAAGACGCCTATCTGCAGGACGATCTGTATTCGCTGGTGCTGGAGGAGTTCGTGCGGCGCCTGGAACTCAAGCGTCGCGGCCAGGCCTGGTGACGCGCCGATGATCAGCGGTTTTGCGCTCAGCCACGGATCGTTGCACCGGGTCGAACGGCTCGACGCCGACGTCATGCTGTTCAGCGACCCCGACGCCGGCGAACGGGATCTGCTGCACAGTCACTTCAAGCTCGACGCACATGCGTTGGCTTCGGCGCTGGACCCGGACGAGGTCTCGCGGATCGAGTTTCACCCGGACCATCTGTTCCTGATCTGGAAACGTCCGGAGAAGTACGCCGGCGGCGGCAGCCTGGCGTTCGAGGTGTCGTCCTGCGGCCTGCTGTTCTCGCCGGGGCAATTGCTGGTGATCGCCACCGACGACACGCCGCTGCACGGCCTGGGTACGGGGCGGCCGCTGAACTCGCCGCTGGATGTGCTGCTCGATCTGCTGTTCAACAACATCCATCACTACCTCGGGCATCTGAAGGTGATCAAACTGGTCGCCCGGGAGCTGCAACAGAAGTTCAACGCCTCGATGCAGAACCAGCACCTGATGCAGATGTTCAACCTCAGCGAAAGCCTGATCTATTACATCAACGCCCTGCACAGCAACGGCGCGGTGCTCACCCGGCTGCGCAACCACGCGGAAAAGCAGCACTTCGGCAGCGAAGCCCTCAGCCTGATCGACGACCTGATCATCGAAAACAACCAGTGCTACAAGCAGGCGGAAATCTATTCGACGGTGTTTTCCGGGCTGATCGATGCGCGGGGCAACCTGATGAACAACAGCACCAACGGCCTGCTGCGCAAGCTCACGCTGATCAACGTGGTGTTTCTGCCGCTCAACCTGATCGCGAGCATCGGCGGGATGTCCGAATTCAGCATGATGACCGCCGGCACGCCGTGGTGGGTGTCGTATCCGCTGTTTCTCGGGGCGATGGTGCTGGCAGCGGGCGGGATGCTGCTGGGGCTCAGGCGGTTGGCCGGGTGACAGCATCGCCATTGACTTGCCCACCGGCCTCAGGCTAATTTCCAGCCCATGACCTGCACCGTACTGCTTCTTCAGCCGAGCATTATTATTACCGCCATTCCTCATCTGGCGGGCTAGCGCACGGCTGCAGCACCCAACCCGCCCTCGAGGCGGGTTTTTACTTTCTGTCTCCGGGGCTTGAACCAACGTCAGGAGACGACCATGCGCCACAGCCCCGCCCAGCAAGCCCTGCTTGAACAGTATGTGAAAAGGATCCTCGCCGCGCCGGTCTACGAACTGGCGGTGCGCACGCCGTTGCAGGCGGCTGCGGCGTTGTCCGGGATGCTGGATAACCGGATCCTGCTCAAGCGCGAGGACCTGCAGCCGACGTTCTCGTTCAAGATCCGCGGCGCCTACAACCGCCTGGTGCAACTGACCGACGAGCAAAAGGCCTGCGGCGTGATCACCGCGTCGGCCGGCAACCATGCCCAAGGTGTGGCGTTGGCCGCCCGCGAACTGGGGATCGCCGCCACCATCGTCATGCCGACCACCACACCCGAGCTGAAAGTGCTGGGGGTGCGCAGTCGCGGCGCCGAAGCGCTCCAGCATGGCGAGAGTTTTCCGTTCGCCCTGGCCCACGCGCTGCAATTGGCCGAGCAGACCGGCCGCACCTTCGTCCCGCCGTTCGACGACCCGGACGTGATCGCCGGGCAGGGCACCGTGGCCATGGAGATCCTGCGGCAGCATCAAGGCGAACTGGATGCGATCTTCGTCCCGGTGGGCGGCGGCGGATTGATCGCGGGCATCGCCGCTTACGTCAAATACCTGCGGCCTGAGGTGCGGATCATCGGCGTCGAGTCGGAACACTCGGCCTGCCTGAAAGCCGCGATGGCGGCGGGGGAGCGGGTGGTGCTGCCCAGCGTCGGCACCTTCGCCGACGGCGTGGCCGTGGCGCAGATCGGCGCCTACGGTTTCGAGATCTGCCGGTTCTGCGTGGATGATGTCGTCACCGTCAGCAACGACGAACTCTGCGCAGCGATCAAGAACATCTACGACGATACCCGCTCGATCACCGAACCTTCCGGCGCGCTGGCGGTGGCCGGGATCAAGCGGTATGTGGCCCAGACCGGCGCCCGGAACCGGACGTTCATCGCCATCGATTCCGGCGCCAACATCAACTTCGACAGCTTGCGCCACGTGGCGGAGCGCGTAGCGGCGTGCGGCTCAGCGGTGTGAGGTCATTCCGGGAGGGCAACGCCGACCTTGTCGGCGGCCGACCAGACGCGAAAGCGCACTTCGACGTCGCTCGGCGCGTACACCACGATCGGCAGCTTGCTGTTGTAGCGCAGCAGGAAGCCGTCGCCGACCACCGGCACGAACGCACGTTTCTTCTTGGACTCCGGCGGGCAGGCCATCAGGGTGCTCACCGGGCCGGAGACCTTCTCCAGGCGGTAGAACGGATAGCCCCAGCCTTCGAGGTTCTTTTCCTGCAGACTGCCGCCCAGGTGCTGGCGGTTGCAGTCCACTTCCAGGGTCTTGCCGGCCATGATCTCGACCTTGAAGTTGTCTTCGTCGGCCTGTTGCGGCAAGTGAATGACCTGGCGGGTGAAGCCCGTTTCGGCTTTGGGGTAGGGCGCCACGTCTTCGAGTTTGGCGGCGTGGGCGAAGGTGGACAGGCTGGCGACCATCAGGCCGGTGGCCGCGTAAGCGGTAAAGGATCCCATGTGAGCCTCCTGGCGGGCGTCGGATAAATTGGCGGGCAGTTCTACCAGCGTAGGCGATGAATTCAAACCCCTGAAGTGTTGCAAAATGCGGTGCGCAAAGCGGGCCATCCTGCAATCTGCAACAGGCACAATGCTGGCCCGCGCCGCCAAGTGCCTGATTTCCCGAAGGCACGGCACTAACCGATGAAAGGCACGTTTTATGCGTTGTTCCGGTGCGGTGCACCGAGTTTGTGCGCCTACACTCCAATGGGCATTTCGCAGTACCGCCGCCTGAAGCCACCAAGGAACCAGCGGAGAGACATCCGCACGGGTAAGCCTCAGCGGTCGACGTGAATACTTGATTGGCAGTCTCACAGTAAGGAGAGGGTTCGCCATGTTTCTGTCTGCCTTGGAACTACGCAACATCATCGAAAGCAGCTTTTTGCCGAAACGCTGCCAATGCACGCTGACCCCGGAACTGTCGATGACGGTGAAAGTGTTCGGCGACCACCAGACCGACCAGGTGGATCTGCTGGTCAGCGGCATCGACGCCAGCCACCTCAACGGCTGCCGGGAGATCAACGACCTGATCGCCGGTTTGCGCCTGGACCTGGCGCAGCACACCGCCTCGCATCATCACGCACAGCGTTCGAAGGCCGGTTAACCCACCGTTTCACTCAGTTCGACCGTCACGCGCCGGGCCTGCACGAAGCCGAGGCCCAGCGCGAACTCGACCAGCACCGCCAACAGGATCGCGGGGCCCGCGTGGCCATTGAGCCATTCGCCGAACCCCAGCACCGCCAGCCCGAAGCACCCGACCGTGAAGCCGTTGCCCAACGCATGGCGCGTGGCCGACGGCGGCGCATTGCGCACCAGCCAGAACATCACCCCCAACGCCGCGAACAGCACCGCGCTACGCCGGGCGACGAACCCCGCCGCAGGCGAGTAGTCGATGCTCCAGATCGCCAGCAGCCCGTCAGGCACAAAGCCCCAGACGATGGCCAGGAGAAAGCACAACAGGGCGGTGAAGGTCGATAACGTGCGGAACGACAACTGCATGGCGGATCCTTGCGGCAGTAGGGAGGGCCCCGAGCATAACCGCCGGGGCCCTCGTTCGCCTACCGCCAGGCCGCAAATCAGAACGGTCTGTCAGTTCTGGAAACTGCACGCGTCAGACAATTTCCGGTAGCTGATTTCCTCGGGCTTGCCGTTGTTGTCGATGTACTTCATGTCGGCGGTGATCACCTTGCAGTCCTGGGTCGGCGGCTCAGTGAGCGACACCACTTTGGCCACGTGCAGCGGCATGCCGTACTGGTAGGGCACGGCCTTGGACGGCGCGGCGGTGTCGTTGGCCTGGGCGAGCCCGGCGAAGGCGGTGCAGGCGAGGGTGGCGGCGAGGAGCAGGGGACGGATGTTCATGATGCGACTCCGGTGCGAGGCAAAGGGTATTCGGCGGGTGGCAGGCCGAACCTGCCGCACAGGGCGTCAGCGGACGGCTGAGGGCGTGCGGTTGGGTAGAGTCTTGGACCGTGGCGTTAAGCGCCGGTTAAGCGGGCTGAATGGAGGCTGTCAGTGGGCGGGGCGATTTCTGAGGCAGGTGCGGAGCGTTCCTACAAGGGTGGATGCCTTGTCTGCTTTCGGGGGGTGGAGCGGGGCGGCTATCGTTGGGCGTCGCTGCAAAATCAGCGACCTGGGTTTGGTCACCTGGGGAAATCACCTGCGCATCTGTGCCATCATTCGCGCCGCGGACATCCATGTCCTCGGAGTGCATTGTTGTGGTGGCTGTGTGCAGGCTCGCTTTCGGGCGAACCGGGTTGGTGATTCTCCGGTGACCAAACCTGTACACAGTCCGCCTCCCCACCGTTTGGTCACGGTGCTGGCGGTTACTTTCAGTTCGTTTGAGTAATCACCATGCCGACACTTAATCCGCTTCCCAATCGTTATCACCGCCTCAACAGCTGCGTCACCGAAAGCGCCCCGATGGTCATCGACACCGAGGCCAACCCCAAAGACATTTTCGAAGCCGGCGTCCAGCGCGTCCGCGCCTGCAGCGACCTGCTCGAAACCCTGCATTGCCTCTGCTTCAAACACGCCGACGTCCAGGACATCCCCCACATCACTCACGCGCTGTACCTGCTGGCGCAGGACGGCAATGATTTGCTGCAGGTTGCTCAACAGCGGATGCTGAACTGGCAGGCACCCGTCTGACGCCCAATACGTGAAAAGGGAAAACGGATGAGGTTTTCCCTTGTTTTTCTCTCGTTACGACCTCGCCAGCAAAGTCAGAGACTGGAATCGTTGTTCAATGGCTACTCTGAATTGCTCGTTTGTCATGGGTGAATGTCTTTATTCGGTACAGCCCGGATAGAGGGTGCAGTCGCGTCCGTCCGGCATTTTGAAGGGTTTAAAGTCAGAGGTGTTGCCTCGGCAAAATGCGTAGGGATCCTCCAGACTCTTGCCCATGCATCGTTTCCATCCATTGGGGAACTTCACCCAGTTGTCATCCACGGCTGGTTTTTCTTCCTTGGACAGAGTGAAGGAAACTTTCAGGGTCTTTCCTGCCAACTGTGCGCGTTGCAGAGGCCCTTTGGCGACAGCGCCATTTGCCTGTTCCCACGTAGCAGTTGGGTTGCATTTCAGGATTTTTACAATGTATCGATGAGATCCCACTGTTCGAAACGACCACTCGCATTGTCGCTGCAAAAATAGAGGCGCAGGAAGGTCGGTGTCGTCTGTTGTGCTTTCCTGGAACGCAATCCCGGTGTAATCCCTTCCTACATCGTCGACGCCGGCTGCAAACTTGGCATCGACTTCATAATCAAAATTATCCAAAACCAACGGGCACCCACCCTCGACACTGCTCAAAGGCACTTCAAACTGTGCCGTCTGCGCCTTCTCACTGAGCTCCTGCTTGAAGAACTTGAACCCCGGATGTTCCCGCCCTTTCTTCACTGGAACGGTGCAGGTTTCGCCCGGACGGGGCACGTATTGGGCTTCCCCCCTAATCTTGAAACCCGGAGGAAGTTCAGTGACGAGAGTGAAGCTGTCCTGTTGCGCAACGGAGCAGGCCGTTGCGGCAAGCGCGCCGAACCCGATCATCAGGCTGCGAACAAGCCCGTTGAAAATATTGCGATAGCGCGAGTCCTTGAGCAGTGGCTGCGCTGGTTGTTTGACCGTCATGTATGAACGTCCTTATTCGGTACAGCCCGGGTAAATGCTGCAAACGCGCCCGTCCGGCATTCTGAACGACTTGAAATCGGTTGTGTTGCCGTTGCAAAACGCGTAAGCGTCCTCAAGACTCTTACCTATGCATCGTTTCCATCCATTGGGGAACCTCACCCAATTGTCACCCACGGCCGGTCTTTCCTCCTTGGATAGGGAGAAGGAAACCTTTAATGCCTTGCCAGCCATTTGGGCACGTGGCAAGGGGCTTTCAGCAACAGGATTCTGACTCAGCCCTTGGGACATCACAGACGAACATTTCAGTATTTTCGCGATGACTCGGTTAGATCCAGCGGTGCGGAATAGCCATTCGCACTGTCGCTGCAACGTGATCGGTGAAGGAAGGCTAACTCCGTCAACTACACCGTTCTCAAATTGGATTCCTGAATATTCCCTGCCTACGTCAACGGGGCCAGCGGCGTATTTTGCGTATATTTCATAATCAAAATTATCCAATACCAACGGGCATCCACCCTCAACACTGGTCAAAGGCACTTCAAACTGTGCCGTCTGCGCCTTCTCACTAAGCTCCTGCTTGAAGAACTTGAACCCCGGATGTTCCCACCCTTTCTTCACTGGGACGGTGCAGGTTTCGCCCGGACGGGGTACGTATTGGGCTTCCCCCCTAATCTTGAAACCCGGAGGAAATTCAGTGACGAGAGTGAAGCTGTCCTGTTGCGTAACGGAGCAGGCCGTTGCGGCAAGCGCGCCGAACCCGATCATCAGGCTGCGAACAAGCCCATTGAAAACATTGCGATGGCGCATTCGATGATCCTATGTCTCGGGGCGGTTGCTTTGAGCGAAAGGGGCTCAAGCAGTCTTGATTTCAAGTCGGCGGGCTGTCATCGGCCAATGACCTGTTGCAGGTTGTGCAGCAGCGGTTGTTGAACTGGCAGGCGCCTGCTTGAGCTTAAGGCTGCGGTAGAGGAGGGAGTCCGGCCAGACTCCCTTTTAGGCCATTTCAACAATCGCTAGTTGCAAGGCCCTATTTGCCCCGGTTCAGGCCATGCTGACGGTGGATGAAGGAGGAATCTGCGCGAGTCGCACGGACTCCTGGTTCTCACGGTGCTCCGCCCAGCGGTCGATGTGCTGTTGCAGCTCGGGCAAATCGCTGCGGTCACCATAGACATCCGCCATGGTGAGTTTGGTTCTGCTCAATGAGGTCAGCTTGCGAAGCGTTTCCTCGACAGCCTCCAGTTCCTTCTTGTTGTGCTGGACGGCCTGCCGGATCGCGGTCTGGCGTTCCTGCAAATCCGACATGCTCGAGCGGCGTTGCATTGGCGTTGCACGATCCTGCGGACGCCCCTCGATGGTGCCTCCGGGGAACTCCGAATCGGCATCGCGTTGCCATTTCTGCAGCTCTGTGCGGTAGGTCTCCACTTCGAGTTTCAGGCGGTCGGACTCCGTGGTGCTGATGATGAAGCCGCCGGTGGTCTGGGTATCCTGCCAGCGCTTCAGGCTGGCCCAGCAGGCCGGGATGTAGCCGTCGAGCATCTTGTGGTCGGCACCGTTGGCGGCCTGGACCAGAAACTGGCTGCGGTCCGGCGTGTCGTTGTTTTTCATCTGCTTCATGCAGCGGGCCATGGCGGCTTCTTCGTAGCCTTCGCAGCTGGGCGTCCACAGGACAGAGGAGACGACGCGTCCAGGCAGTTGCAAGGGCATGAAGTAGCGTTGTTCGCCGTGGTGCCAGTAAGGCTTGCCGCCGAAACGCGTCAGGCCGGCCCCGAACACCAAGCCGCCAGCCATAGGCGACAGTACGCCGGAAACCGTCGCCACCAGGCCTGTGATCCAGATGGGTTTCTTTGTGCTCATCCAGCCGGCGGGCACGCTCGGAACCGGGTCGTTCTGGTTGACGATTCGATGGTGAACCAGCCCGCTCGCCGACTCGACAAAATCTTTGTCGCCGGCCCGGGGAGCGCCGAACGTGTAGAGGATGACGTCGCTGGTGATTTCACGGTGAAGCCATTCGGAGAGCAGCAATGCGATTGCACCGCCGAGGCTATGGCCGCAGACGAGGATTTTTTGGTCGGTGCGGAATTTACGAAGGTAGGTGTCAACGAAAGGCCTAAGCGCCATGAACGCTTCATAGAAACCTTGGTGCGCCTTGCCGGTTCCCCCTTCAATGGATACTTGTTTGGCATCGGCATCTCGCAAGGCATCCCAGCCTTCCGCCGTCCCCCTAACGCCGATGAGAATGACCCGGTCATCGTGGGTGACATAGGCTTGCGTATCGGTGTTTTTCCAGTCAGTGGCGCCTTGCCTCGAATCACTGAAGAAGTGCACGTCCATTGGCGTTTCCACTTCACCGGAAGCTGGGTCATTTTGTGGATACAGCTCAGGGTCGTACGGCACGATTTCCAGTCGCTTCGAATAAGGCACATCCTCAACCAGCGGGAACGATGGTTTCTTGGAGTCTGCATAACTCGACGGTTCTTCGAAGCTCGCGAGGCAGGTATTCAGTACATGGCCGATGGTTCCCCGCTTGGGATACGTGAAGGCGAAATCCTTCTTCGGTGCCGAATCTGGTTTTTCCGGTGTTTGTCCGAAGTCGCCGTAGCTCAATGTGGCCAGCAACGAAAGCTGATAAAGGTTCAGCGCGCTGAACTCTGGCGACACTGACAGAAGGGGTCTGAAGGCGCGCAATGCGCGTACTTCCAGGACATAATGTTTTTCCGGTAGCAATCCGATCCCGTACTTTGGCACCTTGTCCCCGGCAAAGTCGCGGGCAAGTTTGGCGCAACCGGCAGGCACTGGTTTGGATAGCTTTGCTGCGGGGGGCAGGTGCTTGCTGAACTCAACCAGCTCGCGAACCTCGATGTTGTAAAACTCCCCTTTCTCGGCCGAGGCGCGGTAGGCGCCTGTTTTACTTGTGCTGCCGATGGGCCTGCGCAGTGTTTGTTCTGCTGCGGCCTGAAGTTTCGTCACAGGGATTTCATAGTCTGTGCGCTTTGTCAGGTACTTATAAAAGTCATCTGCACCGTCATATTCAGTGTTTAGCGTAAGGATCGCAGGCCCCGCATAGTGTCCCTCTACTCGTGCGAAACCCTCTGCATCCAGCGTTCCTGTCTTCTTCTCCCCTTCAGTGTCAGTTAGCTCATAGGGAAGCCCAGCATAGGGTTTTCCTTCTCCGAACTCGTCAACCAATCGAAAGCTGATCCAATTTCCTCTAAGCGGGCAACTGCGGCGTTGATCACTCAATTGCGAAGCTTGTGCGTTATCCATTGTCAGAGTCCTTGTTCAATTGCAGCCCGGATACACCGTGCATTCGCGTCCATTCATTTTAAATTTTCTAAAGTTTTCAGTGTCACCGCGACAGAATCCATAGGGATCATTTGGGCCTTTCCCGAGGCAGGGCTTCCACCCCTCTGGAGTTTTTTGCCATGTGTCGCCGATTGCCGGTCTTTCTTCAGGGGAGAGGCGAAACTCTATTTTTACCGTTCTGTTCGCTAATAGGTTTCTTGCGATGCCTCCCCCAGGCTTTCGGCGCTCATATTTGTTTTTCGGGGCTGACCAGTTCTCATCTGTTGCATTACACGAGAGGATTTTTTCTATTTCCCCTAGCTTTGCTTTGGCTTTGCTGATTTGGAATAACCATGAACACAAGCCTTTTTGCTCGATAATGTCCGGTACTTTTTTTGATTCGGCTGCAGTCGTTGAAGGTCTGACAGAAAGCCCCCCTGCCATATCCAAACCGTGATCCCACGCGTCAGATCCATACGTAGAGCTAACTTCGTACACCACTCGAGACAGCTCCATAGAGCAGTCTGCTATATGAAATTCCAATGGAATATCCGTGGATACCGTTTGCTCGACGCCCTTAGCCTCTGTTGTATTGGATTTCTGTTGCTGCCGAGTGACTGATCCACCTAACCCTGGACTGTATACTTGGCAGCTTTCACCTGTTTTTGGTGAATACTGGGCTTTCGACGTAAATCCAAAATTTGAGGGGATTTTTGCAACCAGAGTGAAGTGTTCACCACCGTAGTAGCTCGTCGCGCCGTCTACTGAGTCTTTGGCTATCTGGCCTGCCCAACTGCAAGCACCGACCAAAGGTAGAGCAAGGAAGAATACAGCACGAGTGCTATATGAAAGATAGTTGCTATTCATTATTGGCTCCTTGCTCGGTACAGCTTGGGTAGACGCTGCACTCACGTCTATTTTGTGTGAAGGTTCTAAATCGGGGCGGGGTGGTGCAGCGCTCAGACTTCGCGGTCTTCTGACAGGGCGCTTGGGCCGGAAAAGATTTTCTGGCAACGGTCAAAATGCACCGCTGGCGTTTCTTCGGGGAGTGGTTCCCATGCCGCATTTGCCATGCAGGCGGGCGACAGGCGCCGGCTCAGCATCAGTTCACGCTGTTCCGGTGTCTGCCAGCCCCAGGTGTCGAGCAGATCCATCTGTTCTTCCAGCCATTCGCTGACCACGTGGGTTTCCGCCAGTGCAGCGGCGGCGTCGACGTGGTACGTGAACAGCCAGCGCTTGAGGTTGTCGCGCAGGATGCTGCGGGCCTGTTCACCGGACTCGGGCGTTCTCAGCCACGGCGCCGGATTCGGCACCGGGTACTGCCCCGGCCGACCGTTATCCGCGCTTTTCCACTGATCTTCATCCCAATACAGCACGCTGCTGACCGGGCCGAGCAGCAGCGGCCATTCGGTGTCTTTCATGTTGCCCAGGCAGCGGGCAAGCACGCGGTTGTCCTGGAAGCGGAACAGGGAACGGTCGCCGTCTTCGTCGATGACCATGCGGGCGATCCAGTGTTGGGTCAGGCCGTCGAGGTCGGCCTTGTCCATGCTGCCGATCCAGCCCCAGTTGCGCTGCGGGTCGTCCAGCAGCAGGCGGAACGCTTCGTTGCCCGGGTTTTCCAGTTCGGTGAGCCACGGACTGATGGCGGCGAACTGGACGAACTCGGTGCGCCGGTAGAGTTGCACCGAGCGCTGCATGACGCCGGCGCTGTACAGCGAGGTGACCGGGTTCGGTTCGGCGAGGCTGTCCAGGGCCAGGATCAGGACGCGGTTGAGGCGCGATTGTTCGCCCAGCCAGTTGTTGAGTGCGTCGCTCATGCTGTGGCTCCAATGTCGCATTTGCCTTCGCGGCAGGCTTCACAGATCGGGCAGCGGGTGTCGCCGGCCTTGCGGGCGGCCTTGGCCAGGGCCATCTGCACGGCGGCAGGGACGAGCACGGCGCCGGCCTTGTCCCGGGCGGCGGCCCACGGGATGACGGGCGCCAGGATCGCAATCCCGCTGCCCACCCCCGGCGCGCCGCCGGTATTGGCCTTCACCTCGGCCCCGCTGATGGTCACCCCACCCGCATCCACCTTCACGAAGCTGCCGCCGGCCTTGGCCGTCAGTTCCATGCCGCCCTCGACCACGACCTTCTCGCCGGCGTGGTAGTGGATCTCGGTGCCGGCCTCGACGAACTGCCCGGTGCCGACCTTCACGTGCCGGGTCACGCCCACGGTGAGGTGGTCGTCGGCGCGCATTTCACTGATGCGATTCAGATGAGTGATGCGGTGCTCCTCGACCTTGAATTCGCTGTAGGCGTTGGCCTCGACGGTGTCATGCCGTTCGTTGCCGATGCGGATCCGCTGGTCGTGCTCGATGTTCTCGTCCCAGTCGCGCTGGGCGTGCAGGTAGATCTGCTCGGCGCCCTTGCGGTCCTCGATGCGCAGTTCGTTGTAGCCCTTGCCGCCGGGGGAGCTCAAGGTCTTGAAGGTGCTGCGGGTCTTGTTCGCGGGCAGGTCGTAGGGGACGACGTTTTCCTTGTGGTACAGGCAGCCGGTGACCAGCGGCTGGTCGGGGTCGCCTTCAAGGAAAGTGACCAGCACCTCCATGCCCACGCGGGGGATGGCGATGCCGCCGTAGGCCGCGCCGGCCCAGCCGCTGGCCACGCGCAGCCAGCAGGTGGTCTTGTCGTCGGCCTGGCCGTCGCGGTCCCAGTGGAACTGCACCTTGATCCGCCCGTACGGGTCGCAGTGGATCTCCTCGCCGGCGGGGCCGGTGACGACGGCGGTCTGGCTGCCGAGCACGCGGGGCTTGGGGTGTTCGAGGGCAGGGCGGTAGTGGGCGTCCCACGGGGTGGCGAGGAAGGTGTTGCGGTAGCCCTGGTGGAAGTCGTCCTTGCCGTCGGTGACGTCGCTGGTGACGTTCTCGCCCAGGACCTGCGGCTGCTTGCCCTCGTGGATCACCTCCAGCAGCAGCCAGAGGTCGTTCCACTCGGCGCGCGGGTGCTCGGCCAGGGTGAGGAAGTGGCCGCAGGCCAGGGTCGGCTCGTCGCCCTTGCCCTCGGCCAGGGCGTAGTCGCTGCGGTGGCGTTCGAGGGCGCGGGTGGCCAGCTGCTTGCCGCGCTCGCGGGCGGTGAAGCGGCCGGGGTAGTCGTAGTCCTCAAGGTCCGGCATGAACGCCGACTTGACGGCGGCCTCGGGCAGGATCTTCGGCTTCTCGAAGTCGTAGTCGCGGCGGGCGACGCGGCTGGTGCGGGTCTCCAGGCGCAGGTTGAAGCGCTTGACGACCGGCTTGTCGGCGGCCATGCCGGAGTCCTGCTGGTAGCTCACCGGCTTGAGCTTGCGGAACACGGTCTGGTCGTCGCCGAACACCAGCTTGTGGCCGCTTGTGCTGTGCTGGAAGTGGAAGTGGATGCCTTCCTCCTCGCACAGGCGCTGGATGAAGTGCAGGTCGGACTCGTCGTACTGCACGCAGTAGTCGCGCTCGGGGTACTCGGCGCCGAGCTGGAAGCTGTAGGCGTCGGCGAGGATGCCGCGGTCCTCCAGCACCCGGGCGATGATCTTGGGCACGGTGAGCTGCTGGAAGATCTGCTGGTCGTGGTTGTGGCGCAGGTAGGCCAGCTGCGGCACCAGGCTCAGGCTGTAGCGGGTGAGGGTGCGGCCGGAGTCGCCTTGCTCGATGCGGTACACGAGGCCGTGGATCTTGCCCTCGCCGGTGGCGCCGAAGGTGAGGACGCCGGGCTTGTGCAGCAGTTCTTCGAGGGCGAGGTCGGGGCGGGCGCTGACCAGTTCGATGTCGAAGCAAAAAGGTTGGTTGAGGGCTTCGCGGCCGGTGAAGCTGAGCACCTGGAAGTCCGCGTTGGCGCCTTCGAGGGTGAGGGTGATGTGCGTAGCGTTGGCGTCCAGCATGCCTTCAATTCCGTCCTTTGGATAAGCAGGAGGCGGATGGTGCAGGATTCGCCGACCTCGTACAACCCGAAAGTGCCGCAGGCAATCCCTGTTCACGGCCTAGGGAAAACCCTGAGGGCGGCCGTTTCGCCCAATGGATCCGGGTGCTTCCTGAACGTAACACGCCGAACCGGACCGCCCCGGCCGTTTGTGGGTGGCCGGTCAGTTTCAGACTAAAGTCGCCTGTGGCACGTCAAAGCCATCTGCCATCATTGCCGCACACCCCTGCGTGTCCACTGCCTCCCGACGCTTTACGGCGTCGGGACGGGAGCTATTTTCCTGGCTAATTGCGCCGTCGCGCAAACGCTGTACTGTTGGAGCTTTTTCATGCGTCCCCCATTTCCCCTCATCACTGCCCGCCAGTCCTTCGGCTTCGGCGCCCTGGCGCTGTGCGCAGGATTTTCCGCACAGGCCCAGGCCGCCGGGTTCTTCGAAGACACCACGGCGAAGATCGAATCGCGCACGGTGTACTTCAACCGCGATTTCCGTGATGGGCACACCGCCAACGATCAGGGCGCGTCCAAGCGCGAAGAGTCGGCCCAGGGTTTCATCCTCAACCTGCAATCGGGCTACACCGAAGGCACCGTCGGCTTCGGCCTCGACGCGTTGGGCATGGTCGGCTTCGCGCTCGACTCCAGCCCCGACCGCAGCAACAGTGGCTTGCTGCCGTCCAGCGGCGAGAACCCGCGGGGTTCGAAGGATCAGTACGCGAAAATGGGTCTGACCGCCAAGGTGAAGGTTTCGGATACGGTGCTGAAATACGGCGCGCTGCTGCCGGATCTGCCGCTGCTCAAGTACAACGACGGCCGCCTGCTGCCGACCATGTTCAACGGTGCCATGCTCACCTCCAAAGAGGTGAAGGACCTGACGTTCATGGCCGCGCGGCTGGACAAGTACACCGCCCGGGATTCCACCGATTCCCAGGACATCCGCGTGCACTGCAAGAACAAGCGCTATGCCTGCAACGTCACCGCCGATCATTTCGACATGTACGGCTTCGACTACAAGATCAACGACCGCCTGACCGCGCAGTACCACTACGCCGAGCTGGAAGACATCTACCGCCAGCACTTCGTGGGTCTGCTGGCCAACCAGCCGTTGGGCGACGGCGTGCTGAAAGCCGATCTGCGCATGCTCAAGAGCGCCGACAGCGGTGACGCGAAGGCCGGTTCCATCGACAACCGCGCGTTGAGCGGCATGCTGTCCTACAGCATCAGCGGCCACACCTTCAGCGCCGGCTGGCAGCGCATGAACGGCGACAACTCGATGCCGTACCTCGACGGCAGCAACCCGTACCTGGTCAACTACGTGCAGGTCAACGACTTCGCCGCCGCCCAGGAGCGCTCCTGGCAGCTGCGCTACGACTACGACTTCAAGGCCATCGGCATCAACGGCCTGAGTTTCCTGACCCGTTACGTCAACGGCGATCACATCAAGGTGCCGGGCAGCGATCAGGAAGGCAAAGAGTGGGAACGCGACAGTGAGCTCAAGTACGTGATCCAGACCGGCATGTTCAAGGACGTCAGCCTGCGTCTGCGCAATGCGACGTACCGCACCAACTACGAGAAGTTCGCCCGGGACGTGGACGAGACCCGCTTGATCGTGAGCTACAACTTTTCGGTGTTGTAAGCCATCGTTCGGCGGTGTCCGAGCGGACGCCATCGCTGGCAAGCCAGCTCCCACACTGTTCAGCGGTGGTCGCAGAAATGGCAGGTCGCCGCAATTCCTGTGGGAGCCAGCCTGCTGGCGACGAGGCCGGCAAAGCCGACATCTCTGCTGTCTGGTCCACCGCCATCGCTGACAAGTCGAACTGTCGCACCTCAGCTCCTACAGGGATTGCAGAGTGGTCACAGATGTTGTGAACACCGTGCACCGTGTGGGAGCAACTGTCTTGGCCATGCCCAGCGGTGCCTGGACTGCCGCCATCGCCAGCAGGCTGGCTCCCACAGGGATTCCGGTCGCCCGCAAAATCCCTGCACAGCCCAAAAAGCCTGTGGGAGTGACGATTCGACTTGCCCGCGATGGCGATCTCAATGTCACCGAGATCCTGGCATTTAGAGCCAATGCCAGAGCCGGCTCCAGAACCCGCGATTCAAATCGTCCTTGCACGCTGCGTATTGCTGGCCGTACATATCCGAGCGGTTCTGCACCTTGCGCGCCACCGGCGGCAGCCACGGCTTGCCGGCATAAGTCTTCTGGCGAAAGCCGCCCCAACCTTCGTGGTAGTTGAGGTACTGGTTGTAGGCGTCGTACTTGTACACGCCGTTGACCGACGTGGTCTTGTCCATGTACCAGCCGACGAAGTCGATGGCATCGTCGAAGTCTTCACGGTCGGCGCCATGGCGGCCGGTGCTTTTCTGGTAATCGGCCCAGACTTCGTCCTTGGCCTGCGCATAACCCGACGCCGTCGAGACGCGGCCCCACGGGATCACCCACAACAGGTATTTGCGCGGGGTCTTGGCGTCGTAGCGGTAGCCGGACTCCTGATACATGATCGCGAACGGCACCTGGATCGGCACGCCCCAACGCTTTTGCGTGACCTGGGCGGCGTCGTACCAATCGCTTTTCTCGCGGAAAATCTCGCAGAGGTTTTCCGGCGAACGCGGCGGCGATGTTCCGCAACCGGTCAGCAGTGCCGCCAATACCAAAAGTCCAGCCGTGCGCCCCGAATTCAAAAGCCGTCATCCCGTCGTGCAAAAAAGGGCGCCAGTCTACGCGGTCAGGCCAACTGATGGCGATAAGGCAAATCTGGACCGGTCTTGCTGCACGTCAGGGCGGCCGCCTGTACGGCAAACCTGAGCATGGCGTCGATCTGGTCGCGTTGCAGATGCCGTACGCCGTCCACCGAATCCAGTTCATGTTCGGTCAGCCAGGCGATCAACGCGGCCTGGAAGGTATCGCCTGCGCCGACGGTATCGGCGATCTGCACCGGACTCGCCGGCACCGACCATGAACCGTGGGCACGGCTGAACACCGTCGCGCCTTCACCGCCTCGGGTGAGGAACACCGCCTGGCAACGGTGCGTGAGCCAGCCTTCGATCACCTGCTGCGGATCCTGCTCCGGATAGAGCAGGCGCAGATCCTCGTCGCTGACCTTGATCAGGTCGGCGTACCGCACCAGCGTCGCGATCCGCTCGCGCCACAGGTCGATGTTCGGCTCGGGATTGAGGCGCACGTTGGGGTCGAGGGTGATCAGGCGTTGGCCGCTTTCGCGCTGCACCAGGGCGAGCAGGGTGTCGGCCACCGGCTGCACCACCAGCGAGAACGAGCCGACGTGCAGGCCGCGCACTTGGGGGCCGAGCGTCGGCAGGTGCGCCAGGCTCAGCTGCCGATCCGCGCAGCCTTCGCCACGGAAGCTGTAATGCGGCGAGCCATTGGCGCCCACCGCGACCATGGCCAGCGTGGTCGGTGCGGCGAAATCCACCAGATAATCCGGGCGTACGCCTTCGTCCTGCAGCACCTGCCGCAGACGCCTGCCGAGGTAGTCGGTGGACAGCCCGGCGAACAGCGCCGAGTCCACGCCGAGGCGGCGCAAGCCCATCGCCACGTTGAACGGCGAGCCACCGGCAATCGCCTTGAAATTGACTTTCGATGCCTGCCCGCCGGCATCGTCTTCGCTGAAGAAATCGAACAGCGCTTCGCCACACACCAGGTACATAGTTGTTTGCTCTCTATAAGGTTGCGACATGCTGTCGATAGCGTTCATAGGCCTGCTGGAACGCCGCGACGTTGGCGGCGACCGGCAGGGTTTCACTGTTCAGGTCGAGCTTCACGCAGCGCTCGCACAGGTCGGCCAGGGTGTCTTCGTGGCCGTCGGACCAGGACTTGCACCACGCTGCCTGAATCGCCGCGCCCAGGGCGGCGGCTTCGCTTTGCTCGGTGCAGACCACAGGGGTGTTCATGATGTCGGCGACGATTTGGCGCCACACCGCACTTTTCGAACCGCCGCCGATCAGGCAAATGCTGCGGCTTTGTAAACCATTCTGGCGCAGCAGATCCAGCCCGAAACGCAATCCGAAGGTGGTGCCTTCGACGGCGGCCCGGCACAGGTTGGCCGGCGTCAGGTTGTCCAGGGTCAGGCCGTGCAGGCTGCCGGTGGCGTGAGGCAGGGGAGGCACGCGTTCGCCGTTGAAGAACGGCAGCAGGCTCACGCCATCCGCGCCGATGGGGGCCTGGGCCACGAGGGCGTTGAACCGTTCGAGGTCGAGGCCGAGCAGTTCGCGGATGGCGCCGGTGGCGTTGGTCAGGTTCATGGTGCAGATCAGCGGCAGCCAGCCGCCGCTGGAGGCGCAGAACGTGGCGACCGAGACGTCCGGGCTGACCTGCGGCCGGTCGGCGTAGGCGCAGACCGTGCCGGAGGAGCCGAGGCTCATGGTGATCGCTCCTGGCCGGATGTTGCCGGTGCCGATGGCGCCCATCATGTTGTCGCCGCCGCCGCTGGACACCTGCGCGTTGGGGTTGATGCCCAGATGCTCGGCAATCGCCGGCAGGATTGTGCCGACCGGCTGGTGGGCATCGATCAGTTCCGGCAACGCGGCTTGCAGGCGGCCGCTGGGGTCGATGTCGCGCAGCAGCTGCAGATCCCATTGGCGGGTGCGCACGTTGAAGTAACCGGTGCCGGATGCATCGCCGTACTCACTGCAGGCGCGGCCGGTGAGCCAGAAATTCAGGTAGTCGTGGGGCAGCAGGATCCGGGCGATGCGGGAGAATACGGTCGGGTGCTGCTCGCAGGTCCACAGCAGTTTCGACACGGTGTAGCCCGGTGCGATGACGAGGCCCAGGCGTTCCAGCGAACCCTGTTCGCCGCCCAGGTGGGCGAGCAGGCGGTCGTTTTCCGCCGTGGTTTCGGTGTCGCACCACAGCTTGGCCGGGCGCAGTACTTGGCCGGCATCGTCCAGCAACACCAGGCCGTGCTGCTGGCCGGAGACGCCGATGCCGAGGATCGCCTGGCCGTCCACGCCGGCCGCCTGCAACGCCTGGCGGGTGGCCTGGGCGAAGGCGTCCAGCCATTGGTCGGTGTCTTGCTCGCGGCGGCCGTTGGCGCCGCTGATCATTGTATGGCCGGCGGCGCCCTGGCCCAGCACGGCGCCGCTGACGGCATCGAGGACGAGGGCCTTGGTGCCCTGGGTGCCGCAGTCGATGCCGAGGAAGAGTTGCGGGTGGGTCACGGGAAGATCCTCAGGGTGTGGGAGCCATTGTGTTGATCATGCCCTGCGGTGCCTGGGCTGACGCCATCGCCAGCAGGCTGGCTCCCACAGGGGTTTGCGGGGTGCTTCGTGTTGCTGCCTGCGGTGCTCGGACTGCCGCCATCGCTGGCAAGTCGAATCGTCGCACCGCAGCTCCCACAGGGATTGGCGGGGCGCTTCAGGGTGATGTGGGCGTCGCGGCCTGCGGTGCTTGGGCTGGTGCCATCGCCAGCAGGCTGGCTCCTACAGTGGTTTGCGGCGACCACAGATTCTGCGTTCACCCGAGATCCTTGTGGGAGCCAGCCTGCTGGCGATGACGTCAGCCGCCGCACCGCAAGACTCAACCCAACACCCGCTCCAGCGTCCGCGACACCCCCACCTCCCGCAAACTGTCGCAGCACCACTGGAACGCCGCCACAAACTCAGGCGATTGGGCGACCGCTGTCCCGAAGATCTCCTCCACGCCCAACAGCCGTTCGGCGATCAACCGGTCATCGGCCACCAGCGCCTGGCAGAACGCCGCCCGCGGATCGGGAATCGAGTAGGTCCGGCCTTGCTCGTCCACGCCTTTGAGGTACATCGCCCACGCCGCCACCACCAGCGCCGCCCGTTTGGTCTCCCGGCCATCGGCGATCAAGCGGTTGAGGGTCGGCACGGTGAACTTGGGCAGCTTCGACGAGCCGTCCGAACACACCCGCTCCAACTGGTCGGCAATTGCCCGGTTGGAGAACCGCGCCACCAGCGTGTCCTTGTACTCGCCCAGGTCGATGCCCGGCACCGGCGCCAGTTGCGGGGTGACGTCCAGGTCCATGTAGGCGCGCATGAAGCGCACGAACAGTGGATCGGCCATGGTCTCGTGCACGAAGCGGTAGCCCTTGAGGAACCCCAGATAGGTGAGGGCCAGGTGGCTGCCGTTGAGCAGTTTGATCTTCATCGCTTCATAGGGCGTGACGTCGTCGGTGAACTGCACGCCGACCTGTTCCCAGGCCGGGCGACCGTTGACGAACTTGTCCTCCAGCACCCATTGCACGAAGGGCTCGCAGACCACCGGCCAGGCATCGTCCACCGCGTGCCTGTCCGCCAGTTGCAGGCGATGCGCGGTGCTGGTCATCGGGGTGATGCGGTCGACCATCGCGTTGGGAAAACTCACGTGAGCGGCGATCCAGTCGTGCAGGCCCGCGTCATGCAGCGCCGCATAGGCCAGCAGCGCCTTGCAGGTGACCGCGCCGTTGTGCGGCAGGTTATCGCAGGACATCACGGTGAACGCCGCCGCGCCCGCCGCCCGCCGCCGGGCCAGCGCGGCGCAGAGGAAGCCGAACACGGTCGTCGGCTGTTCCGGATGCGCCAGGTCGTGCTGGATCGACGGCAGGTGCGCCATGAATTCGCCGGTGCTGTCGTCGATGCAGTAGCCGCCCTCGGTGATCGTCAGCGAGACGATGCGGATCTGCGGGTCGGCCAGTCGGGCGATCAGGGCCTCGGCGCCGTCTTCGGCCAACAGCATGTCGCGGATCGCCCCGATGACGCGCACCTGTGTGTCGTCGCCGTCGCCGAGTTCGAACAGGGTGAACAGGTAGTCCTGCTCCTTGAGGTCGTCGCGGGCGCGGCGGTCTTCGGCGCGCAGGCCGACGCCGCAGATGGCCCAGTCCAGCGCTTGCCCGGTGTTCATCAGCGCATCGGTGTAGTACGCCTGATGGGCGCGGTGGAAGCCGCCGACGCCAATGTGCGCGATGCCCTGGCGCAGGTCGCCGAGGCCGTAGGCCGGCACGTTCACTTCGGCGGCGAGGCGGTTGAGGTTCTGGCGGTTGAGTTTCATCGGATCGGTCTCGCAGTCAGGCGGCCGCGCGCAGGGCGCGGGTGAGCGCCACGCCGTCGGCGTCGAAGAGGTGGCAGTGGCTGGCGTTCAGGTGCAGGTTCAGCGTCTCGCAGTAACGGCTGGCCAGGTCGCCGCGCACCCGCAGGGTGAGGGGCTCGCCGGAGGCGGTGCGGACATGGCAGTAGGTGTCGCTGCCCAGGCGTTCGCTGACATCGGCGGTGACGGTCAGGCTGCAGTCGCCGGGCTGGGCCAGTTCCAGGTGTTCGGGGCGGATGCCCAGGGTCACGGCGCTGCCCACGCTCAGGTGGGCGGCATTGAGCGGCAGGCTGATGCGGGTGCCGGCGTCCAGCGAGACTTCGCAGCCCTGCGCATCGATGCGCGCCACCGTGCCCTTGAGGAACCCCATCTTGGGCGTGCCGAGGAAACCGGCGACGAACAGGTTGACCGGGTGGTGGTACAGGTCCAGCGGCGAGCCGACCTGTTCGATCCTGCCGCCGTTGAGCACCACGACTTTGTCGGCCATGGTCATGGCTTCGACCTGGTCGTGGGTCACGTAGATCATCGTGGCCTTCAGGTCCTTGTGCAGGCGCAGCAGCTCAAGGCGCATCTGCACGCGCAGGGCGGCGTCGAGGTTGGACAGCGGCTCGTCGAACAGGAAGATCTTCGGGTTGCGCACGATGGCCCGGCCGATGGCCACGCGCTGGCGCTGGCCGCCGGAGAGTTGCTTGGGCTTGCGCTCCAGCATCGGCCCCAGTTCGAGGATGCGCGCCGCCTCGGCGACCTTCTTCTCGACCTCGGCTTTCGGCACGCCCGCCAGGTCCAGGGCGAACGACATGTTCTTGCGCACGCTCATGTGCGGGTACAGGGCGTAGGTCTGGAACACCATCGCCAGGTCGCGCTTGGCCGGGCTGACCTCGGTGATGTCGCGCCCGTCCAGTTCGAGGGTGCCGCCGCTGACTTCTTCAAGGCCGGCGATCAGCCGCAGCAGGGTGGACTTGCCGCAGCCCGACGGGCCGACGAACACCACGAACTCGCGGTCGTTCACTTCAAGGTCGATGCCTTTGATGATGGAAAAGCCTTCGAAGCCTTTTTGCAGATTCTTGATTTTCAGGTTGGCCATGAGGATGGGCCTCCGCTATGTCTTGGCTTTTGTGTGGAAGTGGGTAGGGGCCGGATTCATTTCACGGCGCCGAACGACAGGCCGCGCACCAACTGCTTCTGGCTGATCCAGCCGAAGATCAGGATCGGCGCGCAGGCCAGGGTCGAGACCGCCGACAACTTGGCCCAGAACAGCCCTTCGGGGCTTGAGTAGGAGGCGATCAGCGCGGTCAGCGGCGCGGCTTTCGAGGAGGTCAGGTTCAGTGACCAGAACGCCTCGTTCCAGCACAGGATCAGCGACAGCAGCACCGTCGAGGCCAGGCCGCCCTTGGCGATGGGCAGCAGCACGCGCAGCATTTCCTGGGGCAGAGTGGCGCCGTCCAGGCGGGCGGCTTCGAGGATGTCGCGGGGGATGTCCTTGAAGTAGGTGTAAACCATCCAGATCACGATCGGCAGGTTGATCAGGGTGTAGATGGCGATCAGCGCGATCCGCGTGTCGAGCAGGCCGAACTGCTTGGCCAGGAGGTAGATCGGCATCAGCACGCCCACCGGCGGCAGCATTTTGGTGGAGAGCATCCACAGCAGCGTGCCCTTGGTGCGCTGGGTCTCGTAGAAGGCCATGGAGTAGGCCGCCGGCACCGCGATCAGCAGGCACAGGGCGGTGGCGCTGAACGAGATCACCACCGAGTTCCAGGCGAAGCTGAAGTAGTCGCTGCGCTCGTTGATGTGCAGGTAGTTCTCCAGCGTCGGGCTGAAGATGAACTGCGGCGGCGTGGCGAACGCGTCGATTTCGGTCTTGAAGCTGGTCAGCACCATCCAGAGGATCGGAAAGAAGATCACGATGGCGATGGCCCAGGCCAGGGTGCCGAGCAGCAGGCTTTGCAGGCGGCGCGATTGTTGAAGGGTCATGGCAGGCCTCAGGCTTTGTCGGTCAGGTTTTTGCCGATCATCCGCACCAGGACGATCGCGGCGATGTTGGCGATGACCACGGCGATCAGGCCGCCCGCCGACGCCATGCCGACGTCGAACTGCACCAGCGCCTGGTTGTAGATCAGGTAAGCGAGGTTGGTCGAGGCGTAGCCGGGGCCGCCGTTGGTGGTGGTGAAGATCTCGGCGAACACCGACAGCAGGAAAATGGTCTCGATCATCACCACCACCGCGATCGGCCGCGCCAGGTGCGGCAGGGTCAGGTGCCAGAAGATCGCGACGGGGCCGGCGCCGTCCAGGCGGGCGGCTTCCTTCTGTTCCTGGTCGAGGGACTGCATGGCGGTCATCAGGATCAGGATCGCGAAGGGCAGCCATTGCCACGAGACAATGATGATGATCGACAGCAGCGGGTAGTGGGCCAGCCAGTCCACCGGCTGCGCGCCGAACAGCTTCCAGATGTAAGCGAGGATCCCGGACACCGGGTGGAAGATCAGGTTTTTCCAGATCAGCGCGCCGACCGTGGGCATGATGAAGAACGGCGAGATCAGCAGCACCCGCACCAGCCCCCGGCCGAAGAACTCGCTGGCCTCCAGCAGGGCGCTGATCAGCACGCCGAACACCACGCTGATCAGCAGCACGCTGCCCACCAGCAGCAGGGTGTTGGCGGCGCCCGGCATGAAGCCCGAATCGGTCAGGAAATAGGTGAAGTTCTCCAGCCCCGTGAACTCGTTTTCACCGGGGTAGAGCAGGTTGTAGCGGATCATCGAAAAGTACAGGGTCATGCCCAGCGGCACGATCATCCACAGCAGCAACAGGGCCACCGACGGGCTGACGAGAAACCAGCCGGGATTGGCCACACGCGGTTTGCGCGTGGGGCGGGACAGTTCGAGATGGGCTTTGGCGGTTGAAGTATTCATGGCGGTCACTGACTCAGGGTGCGGCAGATTCTCGGTGGCGAGGGAGCTTGCTCCCGCTGGGCCGCGAAGCGGCCCCACGACGGCGGACGTGACTTGAGCGGACACTTCGCGGTCTGCGGTTCGCGACTGCTGCGCAGTCGAGCGGGAGCAAGCTTTCTTGCCACGGTTGAAGGGCGGCAGGGCTACTTGGGATACCCGGCGCGCTTCATTTCGCGTTCGGTGGTTTGCTGGGCGGAGGCCAGCGCCTGGTCGACCGTGCCCTGGCCGATCAGCGCCGCCGAGAACAGCTTGCCGACCTGGGTGCCCACGGCCTGGAACTCAGGGATGGTCACCAGTTGGATGCCGATGTACGGCACCGGCTTGAGGGTCGGCTTGCCGGGATCGGCGGCCTTCAGCGATTCCAGCGTGACCTTGGCGAACGGCGCGGCGCTCATGTAGGCGTCGCTGTAGGTGGAGGCGCGGGTGCCCGGCGGCACGTTGGCGATCCCGTCCTTCTCGGCGACCAGCGCGGCGTATTCCTTGGAGGTGGCCCAGGCGCTGAAGGTCTTGGCCGCGTCTTTGGCCTTGGAGCTGGTCGGGATCGCCAGCGCCCAGGAATACAGCCACGCCGAACCCTTGTCGGTGACCTGGTGCGGCGCAAACGTGAAGCCGACGTGGTCGGCGACCTTGCTCTGGGCCTTGTCGGTGACGAACGAGCCGGCGACGCTGGCGTCGACCCAGATCGCGCACTTGCCGCTGTTGAACAGCGCCAGGTTCTCGTTGAAGCCGTTGCTGGAGGCGCCCGGCGGGCCGGACTTCTTCATGGTGTCGACGTAGAAGTTCAGCGCGTTCTTCCATTCCGGGCCGCTGAATTCGGGCTTCCATTGCTCATCGAACCAGCGCGCGCCGTAGGCGTTGGCGACGGTGGTGATCAGCGCGATGTTCTCGCCCCAGCCGGCCTTGCCCCGCAGGCAGAGGCCGTACTGTTCCTTGTCCGGGTGGTTGAGCTTGCCGGCGAACTCGGCGATCTGCTCCCAGGTCGGGCGCTCGGGCATGGTCAGGCCGGCGTCCTTGAACAGGTCGGTGCGGTAGTAGGTCATCGAGCTTTCGGCATAGAACGGCAAGGCGTACAGCGAACCCTTGACCGACAGCCCCTCGCGCACCGACGGGAACACATCGTCGAGGGCGTAGCCGGCCGGCAGGTCCTTCATCGGCTCCAGCCAGCCCTTGGCGCCCCAGAGTGCGGCTTCGTACATGCCGATGGTCAACACATCGAACTGGCCGCCCTGGGTGGCGATGTCGGTGGTCAGGCGCTGGCGCAGCACGTTTTCCTCCAGCACCACCCAGTTGAGCTTGATGTCCGGGTGCTCGGCCTCGAAGGTTTTCGACAGCCGCTGCATGCGGATCATGTCGCTGTTGTTGACGGTGGCGATGGTCAGGGTCTGGGCGCCAAGGCTGACGCCGCTCAGGGTCAGGCAGGCGAGGGCCAGCAGGGCTTTTGCGGTGGGTTGCATCGTGCACTCCTTTTCTGCGCCCGGCGGGCGGCAGAAGGACGGTTATTGTTTTTGTGTCTTCCGAAGGCAGGAAGAATGTGCACTGATTACAACCTTCAAACGCAGGGCAAACAAATCATCCCTAGCACTCTGACCGATACTTTTTTGCACTGGCGGTTGAGGCCAGGATTTGCCTGGCGTTGAACCTGCGGGAATCAGCCCAGGTTCTGTTCGGTCAGGCGCTGCACCACCAGCCGCCGGTAGTGCGAAGGCGTCATGCCCTTGAGCTGCTGGAAGCGCCGGTTGAAGTTGGAGATGTTGTTGAAGCCCGACTCGAAGCACACCTCGGTCACCGGTTTGTCGCCGTCGGCCAGCAGTTCGCAGGATTTGCTGATCCGCAGCCGGTTGACGAACTCGATGAAGTTGCGCCCCGTGGCCTGCTTGAACACCCGGCTGAAGTAGGTGGGCTTGAGGCCCAGGTGGTCGGCGACTTCCTCCAGCGTCAGTTCGCGGGCGTAGTGGGCGAAGATGTAGTCCACCGCGCGGTTGGTGCGGTCGATGTTGTGCTCGTCCGCCAATTGCGGGGTGGTGGCGCCGGACAGCAGCTGGTAGTCGTCGCAGGTCGCCAGCAGTTCCATCAGGATGAAGAAATGGCCGAGGCGGGTGGTGCCGCGGGTGTCGGCGATCTTTTGCATCAGCGGCATGGCCTGGCGGATCGTGTGCGGGCAGCGGAACTCGATGCCGTACTGCGCCCGCTCCAGCAGGGGCGTCAGGCTCTTGAGTTCGGCGAACACCTGAAAGCCGCTTTCGAACAGCTCGTCGGTGAAGTTGACCAGCATGTCGCGCTTCTCCACCACTTCGTCCTCGGCGACCTGGCTGATCCAGTTGTGCGGCAGGTTGGGTCCTGTGAGGAACAGGGTCTGCGGGTGGAAGTTGCCGATGTAGTCGCCGATGAACACCTTGCCCGAGCTGGCGACGATCAGGTGCAGCTCGTATTCCTTGTGAAAGTGCCAGCGCACCAGCGGGCAAGGGAAACCGTGCTGGCGGTAGATGATGGACAATCCGTTGTGGTCATCCATCAGCTCATAGGACGGGTCGGTGACGCGGGCTGTTCGGGACATGGCTGGGCGCTTTGATGATTGTCGCCGGCCCATCATGCCTGCATCGGCGCCCGCAGTGCCAGCCTCCGGCTCAGGCGCCGTGCTTTCGGGCCTTGGCCAGGTTGGCGGCCCGGCAGAACTCCACCAGTCTCGACTCTTCGATGAAGTCGGCATTGATGATGCCGCATTTCTCGGCCCAATCGCTTCTGGCCGGATCGAACCACTTGTCCAGGTCGCTGTGGATGTCCACCGGCCCGCCGACGGCGGAATAACTGGCGGCGGACAGGGACCAGGGCTCATGGGGATAGGGAGGCGATTTCAGTTGTTCGCTGATGAACTTCTGCAGATCGTCGGCACTCGGCGTGGACGTGCCGATCCAGTGATGGTTGATCTTTGGGCCGAACCAGTCGCGGTCCAGCTCCTGGCGGCGCTCGGCCTTCAGCATGATCCGCTGACGGGGGCCGGCGTGTTTCAGGTTGCCGAGGGTGAGCGCGTGGTTGGCGGACGGAATGATCCTGCCGTCCAGGTGCTTGAGCAGCATCCTGCTGAAGTAGGCGAAATCGAAAGCCTGTTTTCCGTTCCTGAGTTCATGGAAGTCGAAAATGATGAATTCATCCGGATTCTCCGAAAGAAACCGGTTCACATCATTGAACAGATTTTCAAGATGGCGGGAAGACAAGTAGTCGTTGTGCTGGAAACGGTATTGCGCAAGTTCCTGCGGATGGCCGTTGCAGATCAGCCGCAAGTCAAGGGCGCGGGAACCGTTGCTCAACTGTTCGTAGAAAGACCTGTGCTGGCAGGCCAGCCAGTGCGCACCCGGTATGAGGGGATAAGACGCTTTCCAGTCGCAGCCGGCATTGTGGGTTCCGGGCAGCGAAAGCCGGGGCAGGGGCAGCACGTCGATGGCCGGCGTGGCGGCCATCCAGTTGTGGGTTCGGTATTCGCTCACGAATAGACTTCCTTGTGTTCAAGTTGAATAGGACTGCAGATCCGTTAGTTGCAGTCAGTTCATTCTTGAAGACGAGAAAGTTGCCGGTCAATGAGGTGTCTGATGCCGGATGTTTGTTGTTCTAGCTGATGTCCGGAAGTGACTCCGTGTTTCGGTTCTTGGCCTCGATCCATTGCGCCATGTATTGCGTGCTCTTGTGGTGGTGATGGCGCAGCATGCTGCCGGTGAAGTTGCTCTTCCTCAGTTGCGCCAAGTTGTCGCGGCAGTGCTTGAGTTTCGCGATCAGGGCCGGGCCGTGCTCGGAACGGCGATAACGCTGCTCAAGCAGCAAGCGGCCGGTGCGCGAGGCGTCGTCCCAGCGTTCGCCGTCCCGATAGAGGTGTACTGCGGCCTGGACGAAGTCCTCGACGGTCTGCGTCACGGCACCGGGCCACGGGTGGTCGCCGTGCATGGCTTCGGCGCCGATCGGCGTGGTGACCGACGGGGTGCCGCAGAGCATCGCATCGACCAGTTTGCCCTTGATGCCCGCGCCGAAGCGCAGGGGCGCCAGGCACACCCGCGCCTGCGCCATCACCTGCAGCGCGTCTTCGGCCCAGTCCATGATGTGGAAGCCTTGGGCGGCGTTGTGCAGCGCGGTGGCCTTGGGCGGCGTGTAGGCGCCGTAGATGTGCAGCTGCGCTTGCGGCAACTGCGCGCGGATCAGCGGCCAGAGGGTGTTCTTCATCCAGAGCACCGCATCCCAGTTGGGGGCGTGGCGGAAGTTGCCGATGCTCAGGAAATGGGCACGTTCGTCAAAGCCCGCAGACGCGCCGGCCGGCGGATCGACCATCAGCGGACACTCGTGCAGCGACGTCCGCGGCAGGCCGAACTGCCCGACCAGCAACTCGATCTCCACCGCGGAGATCATCAGGTTCAGGTCGCAGCGGTACAGTGCGGCGATCTCCCGTTTGGCCAGGTCGGTGCCGGCCATGAGCCCGAACGCTTCGTCCAGTGACGGAGCGAACAGGGCGCTGAAGTCGTTTTCGTCGTCCGAATCCCTCAAGTGATCCTTGAGGCGCTGATGGCGGGCATGGCGCAGGCTCTGCAGATCGGACGTCTCCAGCACGCGCAGGGCATCCGGGCAGTGTTTTTCGACCCGCCAGCCGAACTGCTCTTCCATCATGAATTGGTCGAACAGGACGATGTCCGGCGCCAGTCCGCTGACGAACGTGTCGAAGCTGCTGTTGTTGAGCTCGATCGGCACTTCGCGGATGCCGAGGGACGTGAGGTCAGCCTTGTGCTCGCCGGGGCCGGCGGGGCTGGCGAAGGTGATGTCCCAGCCTTCTTGGAGGAAGGCGTCGAGGATCTGCATGACATGGCCGCTGGCCGCCGATGATCGGGGTTCCGGCCAGACGTAGCCGATGACCAGGACTCGGAGGGGGCGTGGCTGATTCATGCGCGGGGTGTTCCTCGGGACGGCAGGGGCAAAAAAGGGCGCAATTAAACCACAGCCGGCCCCGCCGGGGTGTCCTGTCGCCCGTGGACAGGGAGGAGGGCGTTGACCTTGTCCCGCAACTGATCGATGGAAAAGGGCTTGCCGATGACATGCATGCCGGCGGGCACCTCGAGGGTCTCGGCGTAGCCGCTGGCGAACAGGACCGGCAGGCCGGGGCGCAGGGCGAGGGCTTCCTTGGCAAGGTCCCGGCCATCCATGGTCGGCAGGCCGACATCGGTCATCATCAGATGCACGTCGAGGCCGGGATTCTTGAGAATGTCCAGTGCCTGCTCGCTGCCGTTCGCCTCCTGTACGTCGAATCCCAACTCCTTCAGCACATCGATGATCAGCATGCGCACGATTTCATCGTCTTCTACTACTAAGATGGTGGGCATAATCTAAAACTCTCAAGGATCGGATATAAGGAGCGCCGGCTGCTGAAAGGGCCGCGTTCTAGCATGAGTAAATGGCGCAACGACACAAGTTCCCCGAGACGTGCGAAAAAGCGCAAGCGCACGCCGGCTCGTCAAGGATAACGGTTGATTTGCGATATCGCGCAGGCAAATTGGGCCAATTGCTGCTAAAGCTGAGAGAAAAATGGATCCATGTTGCCGTTTTCGGGCAAACTCCCTGAATTTCAACAGTTCGACAAGGCTGTCCCATGTCCTCTACGTCTTCGGTTGATGAACTGCGTTTCCGCAAGCTCCTGACCCGCAACGTCAGCCTGCCGCTGGCGGTCGGCGCGCTCAGCGCGGTGTTTTTCGTGGTGCTGATCACCTACCTGCTGTCGGTGATCAAGTGGGTGGAGCACACCGACCGGGTGATCAATAACGCCAGTGAAGCGGTGAAGCTCACGGTCGACCTCGAGACCGGGATGCGCGGCTTCCTGCTCAGCGGCGACGAGCATTTTCTCGATCCCTACGAGACGGCCAAGCCGCGGATCGCCGTGGCCCTCAATACCTTGCTCGAACTGACGGCCGACAACCCGGTGCAGACCGACCGCATCCGCCGCCTGCAAGCGCTGCAGGCCGAATGGGCCACCTACGCGCAGTCGATGATCGACCTGCAGCGCTCCAGCGGCGACTACCGCGCCGCCGTCAAGGCCGGGCGCGGCAAGCGCCTGACCGATGAGATCCGCAAGCAGTTCGAAGACGTGATCGACACCGAGCAGCAGTTGCGCACCTCGCGCAACGAGGACGTGCGCCGCACCACAATCTGGAGCATCAGCCTCTACATCCTGTTCGTCGCCGCCATCAGCGGCCTGCTGGCCTATGTCGGCCGTCGGGACCTGCTCAGCCTGTCGCAAAACTACGGCGCCAACCTCGACGCCCAGCAGGCCAGCGCCCAGCGCCTGGAGCGACAGGCCTGGCTGCGCAGCGGGCAGTCGGAGCTGGCCGAGCAGGTGTTGGGGCAACTGACGCTCAATCTGCTGGGCCGCAACATCCTGCAGTTCTGCGCCCACTACCTGGGCGTCGCGGTGGCGGCGCTGTATGTGCGCGAAGAGCATGGCGGCCTCAAGCGCGTGGCCACCTACGGGTTCTCCCGCGACCAGGAAGCGCAGGAACAATCGATCTACAGCGACGAAGGCATTGTCGGCCAGGCTGCGCAGCAGGGGCGCCTGATCCGCCTGGAACCGGTGCCCTCGGACTATTTCAAGGTCAGCTCGGGCCTGGGCGAAGGCGTGCCGAGCAGCGTGCTGGTGGTGCCGACCAGCGACGACGACCGGGTCAACGGCGTCGTCGAACTGGGCTTCCTGCGCCCGCTCACCGAGCGCGACGTCGAGTTGCTGGAGCTGATCGCCGGCAACATCGGCATCTCCATCGAAGCGGCCCGTTACCGCCAGCGCCTGCAGGAAGTCCTGGCCGAAACCCAGCAGCTCAACGAAGAGCTGCAGGTGCAGCAGGAAGAGCTCAAGACCGCCAACGAAGAGCTGGAGGAACAGTCGCGGATCCTCAAGGAGTCCCAGGCCCATCTGGAAACCCAGCAGGTCGAGCTGGAGCAGACCAACGAACAGCTCGCCGAGCAGACCCAGATCCTGGCCGAGCAGCGCGACGCGATGGACCTGAAGAACACCGAGCTCAACCAGGCCCAGGTGCAACTGGAAGAGCGCGCCGAAGAGCTGCAGCGTTCGAGCAAGTACAAGTCCGAGTTCCTGGCCAACATGTCCCACGAGCTGCGCACTCCGTTGAACAGTTCGCTGATCCTGGCCAAGCTGCTGGCGGAGAACCCGCAGGAAAACCTGTCGGCCGAGCAGGTCAAGTTCGCCGAGTCGATCTACTCGGCCGGCAACGATCTGCTGAACCTGATCAACGACATTCTCGACATCGCCAAGGTCGAGGCCGGCAAGCTTGAAGTGGTGGCCGACAGCACCAGCGTGGAGCGCCTGGCCGAGGGCCTGCGCGGCGTGTTCGAGCCGCTGGCGGCGGACAAGCGCCTGTCGTTCGACGTCGTGGTGCAGGCCGATGCGCCGCAGACCCTGTACACCGACCGGCAGCGTCTGGAACAGGTGGTCAAGAACCTGTTGTCCAACGCCGTGAAGTTCACCGAGCAGGGCTCGGTCAGCCTGACGATCGCCGGCCAACCGAACGACGGCGTGGCGTTCATCGTCCGCGACACCGGGATCGGCATCGCGGCCAACCAGCAGGAAAGCATCTTCGAGGCCTTCCATCAGGCCGACGGCACCACCAACCGCAAGTACGGCGGCACCGGGCTCGGCCTGTCGATCTCCCGCGACCTGGCGGCCCTGCTCGGCGGCTTCATCAGCGTCAGCAGCGCGCCGGGGCGGGGCAGCGTGTTCACCCTGGTGGTGCCGCAGCATTACCGTCAGAACAGCGAGACGCCCGCCGCACCGGTGAATTTCAATCCGTTTTCCATCGAACCGGCCGAGGCTGCGCCCGAACCGGCCTCACCGCCGCCGATGGATCTGCCCCGGTTCAACGACGACCGCGACAAGGCGCCGTTCGATACCCGCAGCATCCTGGTGGTGGAGGATGAGCCGAACTTCGCCAACATCCTTTACGACCTGGCCCACGAACTGGGTTACCGCTGCCTCGTCGCCCACGGCGCGGACGAGGGCTATGAACTGGCCCGCGAATTCCTGCCGGATGCGATCCTGCTGGACATGCGCCTGCCGGACCATTCGGGCCTGACCGTGCTGCAGCGCTTGAAGGAGCACCCGGAAACCCGGCACATCCCGGTGCATGTGATCTCGGTCGAGGACCGGGTCGAGGCAGCGATGCACATGGGCGCCATCGGCTATGCGGTCAAGCCGACCACCCGCGACGAGCTCAAGGATGTGTTTGCGCGCCTGGAGGCCAAGCTGACGCAGAAGGTCAAGCACGTGCTGCTGGTCGAAGACGACGACCTGCAACGCGAAAGCATCGCCCGCCTGATCGGCGACGAAGACATCGAGATCACGGCGGTGGGGCTGGCGCAGGACGCGCTGGAGCTGCTGCGCACCACGGTCTTCGATTGCATGGTTATCGACCTGAAGCTGCCGGACATGCTCGGCAACGATCTGCTCAAGCGGATGTCCACCGAGGACATCCGCGCGTTCCCGCCGGTGATCGTCTATACCGGGCGCAACCTGACCCGGGACGAAGAGGCCGAACTGCGCAAGTATTCGCGCTCGATCATCATCAAGGGCGCACGTTCGCCGGAGCGCCTGCTGGATGAGGTCACACTCTTTCTGCACAAAGTCGAATCGCAGTTGTCCCATGAGCGGCAGAAGATGCTCAAGACCGCCCGCAGCCGCGACAAGGTCTTCGAGGGCCGCAAGGTGCTGCTGGTGGACGACGATGTGCGCAACATCTTCGCCCTGACCAGCGCGCTGGAACACAAGGGCGCCGTGGTGGTGATCGGCCGTAACGGCCGTGAAGCGATTGAACGGCTCAATGAAGTGGAGGACATCGATCTGGTGCTGATGGACGTGATGATGCCGGAAATGGACGGCTTCGAGGCCACCATGGAAATCCGCAAGGATCCGCGCTGGCGCAAGCTGCCGATCATCGCGGTGACGGCCAAGGCCATGAAGGACGATCAGGAGCGCTGCCTGCAGGCGGGCGCCAACGACTACCTGGCCAAACCCATCGACCTGGATCGCCTGTTCTCGTTGATTCGCGTGTGGTTGCCGAAGATGGAACGCATTTAGTGGAACGACATTATTCAGTCGAGCGCAACAGTGAGATTGAGCTGCGGCTGTTGATCGAGGCGATCTACCTCAAGTACAGCTATGATTTTCGCGATTACTCCGGCGCTTCGATCAAGCGCCGGGTGCTGCATGCGCTGAGCCAGTTCGAGTGCGCCACCATTTCCGCCCTGCAGGAAAAGGTGCTGCACGATCCGACGGCGTTCATGCAACTGCTGCAGTTGCTGACGATTCCGGTCAGCGAAATGTTTCGCGACCCGATGCACTTTCTCGCGATCCGTCGCGAAGTGGTGCCGCTGCTCAAGACCTATCCGTCGATCAAGATCTGGATCGCCGGGTGCAGCACCGGCGAAGAGGTGTATTCGATGGCGATCCTGCTGCGTGAGGAAGGGTTGCTCGAACGCACGATCATCTATGCGACCGACATCAACCCGCATTCGCTGGACAAGGCCAAGCAGGGCATCTTCTCCATGGAAAACGTGCGCACCTACACCGCCAACTATCAGCAGGCGGGCGGCCAGCGGTCCTTTTCCGACTACTACACGGCGGCCTACGGCTACGCGATCTTCGACAAGAGCCTGTGCGAAAACGTGACGTTCGCCGACCACAGCCTGGCGACCGACAGCGTGTTCTCCGAGACCCAGTTGATTTCCTGCCGCAACGTGCTGATCTATTTCAACAAGAAACTTCAGGATCGGGCGTTCGGCCTGTTTCACGAATCGTTGTGCCACCGCGGTTTTCTGGTGCTGGGCAGCAAGGAGACGCTGGACTTCTCCAGCTATGCCGACCAGTTCGAGCCGTTGGTGAAACAAGAACGGATCTACCGCAAATCATGAACGGCGCATCGGATCTGCCTCGGGTCGAGGCTATCGCGGTCGGCGCTTCCGCCGGAGGCGTCGAGGCTTTGCTCACGCTGCTGGCGCCGTTGCGCCAGGGGTTCAGGTTGCCGATCATCGTCGTGCTGCATCTGCCGGAGGAACGGCGCAGCCAACTGGCCGAAGTCTTCGCAAGGCGGATGTCGCTGCCGGCGGTCGAAGCCATCGACAAACAGCAGATCGTCGCCGGCACCGTGCACTTCGCCACGCCCGGCTATCACTTGTCGGTGGAGCAGGACCGCAGCCTGTCGCTGAGCCTTGAGGACCGGGTGCACCATTCCCGGCCCTCCATCGACTACCTGTTCGAGTCCGCCGCCGACGCCTATGGCGCGGCGCTGGCCGCCATCCTGCTGACCGGCGCCAATCACGACGGCGCCCGGGGCCTGGCCCAGGTCAAGCGCCACGGCGGGCTGACCATCGTCCAGGATCCGCAGGAAGCCCAGGTGGCGACCATGCCCCTGGCTGCACTGACCCTTCATCAACCCGACCACATACTCCCCCTGCGCGGCATCAGCCGTTTGCTTGTCGAGCTGGAACGAATCGCATGTTGAGCAATATCCAGGCAAGACTGCTGATCGTCGACGATCTGCCGGAAAACCTGCTGGCCCTTGAGGCGCTGATCACGCGCGAAGACCGCATCGTCCACAAGGCGCTGTCGGCGGACGAGGCCCTGTCGCTGCTGCTGCAGCACGAATTCGCCATGGCCATCCTGGACGTGCAGATGCCCGGCATGAACGGCTTCGAACTGGCCGAGATGATGCGCGGCACCGAAAAGACCAAGAACATTCCGATCATTTTCGTCAGCGCCGCCGGCCGCGAGCTGAACTACGCGTTCAAGGGCTACGAAAGCGGCGCGGTGGATTTCCTGCACAAGCCCCTGGATGTGCACGCGGTCAAGAGCAAGGTCAACGTGTTCGTCGACCTTTACCGCCAGAGCAAGGCCTTGAAACATCAGCTCGAAGCGCTCGAACAGAGCCGCCGGGAACAGCAGGTGCTGCTGGAGCAGTTGCAGAGCACGCAACTGGAGCTGCAGCAGGCGGTGCGCATGCGCGACGATTTCATGTCGATCGTCGCCCACGAAGTGCGCACGCCGCTCAATGGCCTTATCCTCGAAACGCAGTTGCGCAAGATGCACCTGGCCCGGGACAACGCCGCCGCGTTCACCCTCGACAAGATGAACGCCATGGTCGACCGCGACGAGCGGCAGATCAAAAGCCTGATCCGCCTGATCGAGGACATGCTCGACGTGTCGCGCATCCGCACCGGCAAACTGTCGATCCGGCCGAACCGTTTCGACCTGGCGCAACTGGTGGGCAACCTGCTGCAGAGCTTCGCGCAGCAGATCGATGCGGCGGAAACCGAAGTCAGCTTCAGCGCGCCGGAACCGGTGGAAGGGCACTGGGACGAGTTCCGCATCGAACAGGTGGTCTCGAACCTGTTGACCAACGCCTTGCGCTATGGCGGCAAGAGCCCGATACAGGTGCGGGTGTACCGCGAGGCCGACGAGGCGCGGGTCGAGGTCGCCGATCATGGCATCGGCATCAGCGAGGAGAACCAGAAGCGGATCTTCCAACAGTTCGAACGGGTGTCGGCCAAGACCGTGGTGGCGGGATTGGGCCTGGGCCTGTTCATCTCCGAACAGATCGTCGCCGCCCATGGCGGCTCGATCACCGTCCAGAGCCGGATCAACGAAGGCGCGCTGTTTCGCGTTTGCCTGCCGCTGGGCGAAAGCGGCGAACCGGACGCAACCTCTGAGTGACCGTACGGTCGTATCAGCAGCCACTGACCGAACAAAGGCTTTCCATGAGCACAGATGCACAAGATGTAGTACTCGTCGTCGAGGACGAACCGGTTATCTTGATGATCCTCACCGACTATCTGAGGGCAGAGGGATACCACGTCCTGGAGGCGGAAAACGGCGAACAGGCGTTCGAGATTCTGGCGAGCAAGCCGCACCTGGACCTGTTGATCAGCGATTTCCGTCTGCCCGGCGGCATCAATGGCGTACAGATCGCGGAACCGGCCGTGAAGCTGCGGCCGGACCTCAAGGTGATATTCATCAGCGGCTATCCGCAGGAGATCCGCGAGACCGACAGCCCGATCACGCGCAGGGCGCCGATCCTGGAGAAACCGTTCGACCTGGACGTGCTGCAGGAAAAGATCCGGGAGCTGCTCGCGTAAGGATCGGCGGCGGGCTCAAAGCCCTTGCTGCAGCGACGGGTCGTCCGGGTTCATCTGCTCAAGCTGGGCCAGCAGGATCTGAACGTTCTGCAACTGGCCGCTTTCCTTCCAGTAGTTGATCAGCAGCACCCGTGCCTTGCGGTCGGCGGGGTGGCGCTGGACGACTTCCTGCAGTTGTTTCTGCGCCGCTTCGAGCTCCTCGGCAGCGTGCAGGGTGGTGGCCAGGTCGTAGCGGTAATCCTTGTTGTCAGGCTCAAGCTCGACGGCCCTGGACAGGCCCAGCAGCGCATATTCGCGCTGGTCGTGATGCAGCAGCCAGAGACCCAGGGCATGCTGCAGATAGGCGGAGTCGGGCTGGGCCTTCAATTGCCTGGCCAGCAGTTGCCGGGCGGCGTCGCTCTGGCCCTGGCGGTCGAGCACTTCAATCTGCATCACCAGCGCCGGCAGGTTGGCCGGATCCAGTCGCAATGTCTGCTCCAGCGCCTCCTGCGCCTGTTTCAGCTCGGCGTTGTGCAGGTGCAGGCGCGCCAGTTGCGCGTAGTTGTCGGCGCTTTCGGGTTGCAGCCTGAGGGCCAGTTCCCAGTTGTCGATGCCTTGCTGCAGCGGGGCGAAGTACAGCCCCAGTTCGTCCGGGGACAAGCCGAGCAGGGCATTGATCGCCGCAAATCGCACGGCCTGGTCCTCGTCGTCGAGCAACGGGCCGAGCAACAGGCTGCGTTGCCCGCCCGGCACCAGGCCGACGATGCTCTTGATCGCCGCCAGCCGGACGTCCGCCGCTTCGTTCTGCAGATCCGCATCCGCCAGCTTCAGCGCCTGCGGACTCGGGTAGTTGGGCAGTTCGGCGTGCAGCCAGACGCGTCGCTTTACCGTCAGGTCCGGGCGCGCCAACTGCTGGTACAGCACCCGGGCGGCGCCGGGCTTGCCGGCGCGGGCGGCGGACAGCGCTTCGCTGTAGCCGTGCTTGATCGCCTCGGGTATGACCGGTGCGGTGCTGCGCAGGGACAGCCAGGCGACGCCGAGCGCCAGCACGAGGCCGAGGCTGAGAAGCAGGTAGCGGCGGGACTGAGGCATGCAGGCATCCGGGAACGGGCGAGGGGGCAAGCTTCGGTCAGTGCGCGCCATGAGTCAAACCCTGTGGCCGTTTATGCCGACGGACCGGCATTTCACGGCTGGCGAATCGGCCTACAGGTTGCGTCGATAACGTAACCTGTCGAGCCTTCAATGCAGTGACTACGCTTGCAGGAGTCGTCTGGACGAGTGTCTCCATGCAAGCGCTGCTCAATTACTTCAATTCGGTGCTCCATCCCGGTCGGGCGGTGCTGCTGTTTGGTCTGCGGACCGTCGCCGCCGGGCTGCTGACGCTGTATCTGGCGTTCCTGTTCGATCTGGATCAGCCCAAGTGGTCGATCATGGCGGTGGTCATCATCAGCCAGCCGTTGGCCGGGATGGCCCTGGCCCGCAGCTTCGGCCAGGTCATCGGCACGACGCTCGGCGCGGTGGTGGCGGTGCTGATCATGGCGATATTTCCGCAGGCGCCTTTGCCGTTCATTGCCACCCTGGCGCTGTGGCTGGCCCTGTGCACCGCCGGCGGCACGTTGCTGCGCTACACCAGTTCCCAGGCCTTCGTGCTCAGCGGATACACCGCCGTGGTGGTGGCGCTGCTGGCGATTCCGGATCAGGACGGCACCTTTCTGCTGGCGGTCACCCGCGTCACCGAGACCTTGCTGGCGGTGGCCTGCGTCTGTGTGGTCAGCCTGTTGACGGCGCGTCCCGAGGCGGTCACCCAGGGCTACTTCGACAAGGTCGATCAGGTCATCAAGCTGGCGGCCCTGCATTCGGCGGCGGTGCTGCGCACGGAAGAGGACGAAGCCGCTTTCCAGCAGCGGCAGATGCGGCTGCTGGGCGAGATCGGGGCGCTGGAAGGGTTGCGCCGCCACCTCTATTTCGACGCCCCGCGCTTGCGCAGCGCCGACGGATTGGTCCTGCTGCTCGGCAACCAACTGATGCTGCTGACCTCGCGCCTGACCGCGCTGCGTCACCAGCGCGAACTGCTCACGGCGCGCTGGGAGGGCGACCTTCCGCTGGACATCCAGCGTCTGCGCGCCGAAGAGCTGGCCTTTCTCGACCGATTGGCGCAAGAGGGGCGTGCGCTGCCGGCCGAGGCGCGTCACCACTTCGTGATCCTGCAACAGCAATTCGACGAACTCGCCTACAAGGCCGAGCAACTGACCGAGGACATGAGCGCCACCCTGCGCTCGCTGGCCTGGGCCTTGCGGTGGGAGCAGGCGCGGCTGTTGCAGCAGTTGGAGCAGATTCTGGAACTGAGCGACGCGATCCAGGAAGGCCGGGAGGCCAGTTGCGTTTTTCGCGGCCAGTCCAATCCCCTGCACCTGGATTTCACGCTGGCCACGATGAACGCGATCCGCGCCTTCAGCGCATTGATGATCGCGGGGGTGATCTGGATCGAGACAGCCTGGGACGGCGCCCGCGGCGGGATGATCCTGGTGGGGATCCTGTGTTCGCTGATGGCGACCTTTCCGCGCCCGCTGATCGCTGCGCAGAGCTACGCCCGGGGGTTGGGGCTGGCGCTGGTGGTGTCGGCGCTCTACCAGTTCATGCTGGTGCCGGCGGTCAGCGACTTCGAACCCCTGGCGCTGCTGCTGGCGCCGTTGCTCTATGTGATCGCGGTCGGCCTCGCCAGCCCGGCGACGGCCGGCATCGGCATGGGGCTGGGGTTGTCGAGCTTCCTGATGCTCGGCCCGCAGAACGTCGGGACAGGGCAGAACTCGGCCATCCAGTGGTTCGAGTTCGCCGGCGCCTATGTCAGCGCGGCCATGCTGGCGCTGATGGTCTATGCGTGGATTTTCCCGTTCCGGCCGGTGCTGCGGATCCGCCGCTTCTACAACGAGGCGCGGGAACAGGTGTATGGCCTGACGAAAGCGCCGGCCACCGACGAACAGCAGTTTGAGTTCGAAAGCCGCATGGTGGACCGGTTGACCACGATGCTGGGGCTGTTGCCGGCGGCCAATGACCGGGCCATGCAGGCGTTGTATGAAGTCAGCCTCGCGTGCGTGGCGGTGGGGGTGGCGATGCACCAGCTCAGGCAGCAGGCCCAGGACAACGCTTTGCTGACGGACGCTTTCAGCGGTCGCTTGACGACGGCCGTGCGCCGGGCCGGACGCTTTGTCGCCGGCCGCGCGGATGTGCAGCTCAAGCCGATGCTGACGGAACTGCACGCGTTGGGCGACGAGCTCGATGACCTGCATGTGGCCAGTCATGAGCACCTGTGGTCGGTGTTCCGCATGCGCGTGGCCCTGCTGATTGTGGTGTCGTTCATGGAGCGGCACGGTGAACGCCTGCAACGTCCCCAACCTGAAGGAGAACCGGTCCTTGCCCATTGATTTCGAGATAGGCGGGGTCTACCTGCCGCCGATCGCCCAGGCGCTGCTGTTGGCCATCCCGGTGTTTCTCCTGCTGGACCGGGTCTTGCGCCGGTTGGGTGTGCTGCGCCTGGTCTGGCATGAGGCCCTGTTCGAAGGTGCCCTTTACGCCTGCGTCTGCGCCACGCTGATTCTGCTGATGGGAGCCTGAAGCCTTGAAGACGTTGCTTGCCCGATTGACGACATTGGCGGTGGTGGCGCTGGCCATCGTGCTCGGCTGGTTCGCCTGGGAGCATTACACCCGTGCGCCGTGGACCCGTGACGCGCGGGTGAGGGCGGATGTGGTGACGCTGTCGGCGGACGTGTCGGGCCGCATCGTCAAGCTGGCCGTGCAGGACAACCAGCATGTGGACAAGGGCCAGTTGCTGCTGGAGATCGACCCGGCGCGCTACAGCCTGGCGGTGGAGCATGCCCGGCGCTCGGTCGAGGTGGCCAAGGCCGCGCTCGGACAGTCGCAAGCGGCCATCGTCGCCAGCGAAGCGTTGCTCAAGCAACGGGAGAGCGAAGAGCGGCGACGGCGTACCCTCAAGCAAGGCTTCGCCATCTCGGGGGAGGAATGGGAGAAGTCCAGCACCGAAGTGGCCGTGGCCCAGGCCGACCTGTTGCGCAACCAGGCCAATCTCGGCCTGGCCGAGGCCAACGTGCAACTGGCGGTGGCGGCCTTGAGCCAAGCGGAGCTGGATCTGCAGCGCACCCGTGTGGTGGCGCCGGTCAGCGGCTATGTCACCAACCTGCTGACCCGTGAAGGCGACTATGCCGTGACGGGAGGCGCGCTGGTCGCGCTGGTGGACAGTGACTCGTTCTACGTCAGCGGCTACTTCGAGGAGACCAAACTGCCGAGGATCGGCGAAGGCGACCGGGTGCGGATCGAATTGATGAGCGGCGAGCGGTTCGAAGGCGCCGTGCAGAGCATCGCCTTTGCCATCGCCGACCGCGAGAACGCGCCGGGCAGCCGGTTGCTGGCCAACATCAACCCCAGTTACACCTGGGTGAAGCTGGCGCAACGGGTGCCGGTGCGGATCGCGATTGACAGCGACTATGCCGGAAAAGACCGGTTGCGGGCGGGGACGACCGCGACGGTCACGGTGCTGGAGCACAAGTGAACCTAGGTGAATCGGCATCGCCGCTGTCTGATCTACCGCCATCGCCAGCAGGCTGGCTCCCACAGGGGATCACCGGTGCCCGCAAGATCCAGGCACACCACAAAAACTGTAGGCGCTTGCCTGCAAGCGATGAGGCCGGCACTGCCGACATCTTGTTGCCTGGCCTACCGCCATCGCCGGCAAGCCGGCTCCCACAGTGATTGCGATAACCGCGGTTTTTGCATACACCCGAGATCCCCTGTGGGAGCCAGCCTGCTGGCGATGAGGCCCGTCCAGCCGCCGCTGGCTGATCTGGTGCGAACCGAACCTGCAGAAACAAAAAAGCCCCGCGACCGAATGATACGCGGGGCAAAGAATTGGTTGGTTGCGGCCAACCAAAGGAGCTCTTTAAAAACGGAATTACTTGCTGGCGACCGTCTCCGGCTGCCAGCCGCCACCGAGGGCCTTGTAGATCGCGACGATGCCGCGGTACAGGTCGACCTCGGCCTGGGCCTGGCTGTCCTCGGCGGCCAGGCGCTCACGCTGGGCGTCCAGCAGCACCAGGAAGTCGGCGGTGCCTTCGCGGTAGCGGATCTCGGCGAGGTCGGCAGCCTTGCGGCTGGACTCGCTTTGACGGATCAGCGAGATCAGGCGTTGCTGGCGCTTGCCGTAGTCGCTGAAGGCGTTCTCCGATTCCTCGAGGGCCAGCAGCACCTGCTGCTCGTAGGTCGCCAAGGCACCTTCGGCGTCGGCATCGGCGCCGCGCAGGCGGGCCCGCACGCTGCCCAGGTCAAACGCTGCCCAGGTGATGCTCGGGCCGAGCGCCCAGGCGTTGGCCGCCGAAGAGCCGATCTGCGAACCGCGCCCGGCCGTCCAGCCGAGGAAGCCGCTGAGGCTCACCCGAGGAAACAGGTCGGCCTTGGCCACACCGATGCGCGCCGTGGCGGACGCCAGTTTGCGTTCGGCGCTGAGGATGTCCGGACGGCGTTGCAGCAGTTCGCCCGGATCGCCGATCGGCAGCGCCTTGGCGATCGCCGGCAGGTCTTTGGGGCTCAGGTCGACGGTCAACTTGTCCGGGCGTTCGCCCAGCAGCGTGGCGATGCGGTTCTTCTGGCGAACCTGCTCGGCCTGCAGCTGCGGCACGCTGGCCTCCACGGAGGCGAGGCGGGCGTCGGCGCGCTCCACGTCGAGCTGATCGCCCACGCCGGCATCGCGCAGGCTGATGGTGATCTTGCGCGACTCCTGCTGGTTCTCCAGGTTGGCCAGCGCGATCTTCTCCCGCAGCTGCGCACCGCGCAGTTGGCCGTAGGCGTCCACCAGTTCGGCGATCATCGTCACCTGCAACTGGTACAGGTCGGCTTCGGCGGCCTGCTGGTCGGCCTCGCTGGCTTCCAGGTTGCGCTGGATGCGGCCGAACAGGTCCACTTCCCAGGCCATGTCCAGGCCCAGGTCATAGCGTTCGCTGTTGACCCGGCGGGTGGTCTGGCCGGGGATCTGCCCCTTGGCCAAGTCGCTGCTGGCGCGGCTGGTGATGGTCGGCATGGCGTCGTTGCTGACGTCGTCGCGGATCGCCCGGGCGGCTTTCCAGCGGGCGAACGCCACGCGCAGCTCGCGGTTGCCTTGCAGCGACTGGGTCACCAACTGGTTGAGGGTCGGGTCGTCGAACTGCTGCCACCAGATGCCTTCGAACTTCGAACGGTCGAAGTTCTTCTGGCCGGCGGCGCCATCGGTGGCGGCCGTGATGTTGGCCGCCTCCGTGGCTGGGGTCTTGTAGTCGGGGCCGACGGCGCAGGCGCTCAAGGCCAGCACCAGCAGACTCGGCAGGAAGACTTTCAGACTCATTGTTGCGCCTCCAATTGCAGGGCTTTGGCCGCTTTGCGGGCTTCACCGCGCTCCACGAAGTTGCGGATCAGTACATAGAAGACCGGCGTCAGCAGCAGACCGAAGAAGGTCACCCCGAGCATCCCGGAGAACACCGCCACACCCATGGCGTGACGCATCTCGGCACCGGCGCCGGTGGAGATCACCAGCGGCACCACACCCATGATGAACGCGAAGGAGGTCATCAGGATCGGCCGCAGACGCAGACGGCACGCTTCCAGCACCGCGGCCAGCGGGTCGAGGCCTTCCTGCTGCTTGTCCTTGGCGAACTCGACGATCAGGATCGCGTTCTTGCACGCCAGGCCCACCAGTACGATCAGGCCGATCTGGGTGAAGATGTTGTTGTCGCCGCCGGAGGCGATGACGCCGGTGATGGCCGACAGCAGGGTCATCGGTACGATCAGGATCACCGCCAGCGGCAGGCTCCAGCTTTCGTACTGCGCCGCGAGCACCAGGAACGCCAGCAATACGCAGAGCGGGAACACGAACAGCGCGGTGTTGCCGGCCAGGATCTGCTGGTAGGTCAGGTCGGTCCACTCATAGGTCATGCCGTTGGGCAGTTCGTCCTTGAGCAGCTTCTCGATGGCCGCCTGGGCCTGGCCGGAGCTGTAGCCCGGGGCTGCCGCACCGTTGATTTCCGCGGTGATGAAGCCGTTGTAGTGCATCACGCGGTCCGGCCCCGAGGTGTCGCTGACCTTGATGAAGGTCGCCAGCGGGATCATTTCGCCCTTGTTGTTGCGTACCTTGAGCTGGCCGATCTGGTCGGATTCGAGGCGGAACTGCTGTTCGGCCTGAACGTTGACCTGATAGGTGCGCCCGAAGCGGTTGAAGTCGTTGGCATACAGCGAACCCAGGTAGATCTGCAGGGTGTCGAAGATGTCGCTGACGGCCACGCCGTGGGTCTTGGCCTTTTCGCGGTCGATGGCGGCATCGACCTGCGGCACGTTCACGGTGTAGCTGGTGAACAGGTTGGCCAGCTCCGGCACGTTGTGGCTCTTGGCGATGATGTTCATGGTTTCCTTGTACAGCTCTTCGTAGCCCAGGTTGCCCCGGTCTTCGATCTGCAGGCGGAAACCGCCGATGGTGCCCAGCCCCTGTACCGGCGGCGGCGGGAAGATCGCCATGTAGGCTTCCTGGATCCCGGCGTACTGGCCGTTCAGGGCCCCGGCGATGGCGCCGGCGGACATGCTCGGGTCCTTGCGCTCGTCGAACGGTTTGAGGGTCACGAACACGATGCCGGCGTTCGGGCTGTTGGTGAAACCGTTGATCGACAGGCCAGGGAAGGCCACGGCGCTTTCCACGCCCGGCTGTTTCAGGGCCAGGTCGGACATGCGCTTGATCACGTCTTCGGTGCGGTCCAGGCTCGCGGCGTCCGGCAGTTGGGCGAAGGCCACCAGGTACTGCTTGTCCTGGCCGGGCACGAAGCCGGTCGGCGTGCTGGAGAAACCGAAGAAGGTCAGCACCATCAGGCCGGCGTAGAGCAGCAGGGCGATGCCGCTGCTGCGGATGACCCGGCGCACGGTGCCGACGTAGCCATGGCTGGCCCGCACGAAGAAGCGGTTGAACGGACGGAACAGCCAGCCGCCCAGCAGCTTGTCGAGGATGCGGGAGAAGCGGTCCTTCGGTGCGTCGTGGCCCTTGAGCAGCACGGCAGCCAGTGCCGGCGACAGGGTCAGCGAGTTGAACGCCGAGATCACGGTCGAGATCGCGATGGTCAGGGCGAACTGCTTGTAGAACTGACCGGTGAGGCCGGAGATGAACGCCGCCGGGACGAACACGGCGCACAGCACCAGCGCGGTGGCGATGATCGGGCCGGTCACTTCGCCCATGGCGCGTTGGGTCGCCTCGAACGGGTTGAGCCCCAGCTCGATGTTGCGCTCGACGTTCTCCACCACCACGATGGCGTCGTCCACCACGATACCGATGGCCAGCACGAGGCCGAACAGCGACAGGGCGTTGAGCGAGAAGCCGAACAGGTGCATCACCGCAAACGTACCGATCAGCGATACCGGCACGGCCACCAACGGGATGATCGAGGCGCGCCAGGTCTGCAGGAACAGGATCACCACCAGCACCACGAGGATCAGCGCTTCGAAGAGGGTGTGAACCACCGCTTCGATGGAGCCGCGCACGAAGATCGTCGGGTCATAGACGATGCTGTAGTCCATGCCTTGCGGGAAGCCTTTCTTCAGCTCTTCCATCTTCGCCCGGACCTCGTTCGAGATCTCGATGGCGTTGGAGCCCGGACGCTGGAAGATCGGGATCGCGACGGCCGGCTGGTTGTTCAGCAACGAGCGCAGGGCGTACTGGCTGGAACCCAGCTCGACGCGGGCGATGTCTTTGAGGCGGGTGATTTCACCGTTTTCGCCTGCGCGAATGATGATGTTCTCGAACTCTTCCTCGGAGACCAGACGGCCCTGGGTGTTGATCGACAGCTGGAAGCTTTGCGCGTTCGGCGCGGGCGGCGCGCCCAGTTGGCCGGCGGCCACCTGGCGGTTCTGCTCACGGATGGCCGTCACCACGTCGGTGGCGGTCAGGTTGCGTGAAGCGGTCTTGTTCGGATCGAGCCACACCCGCAGCGAGTAGTCGCCCATGCCGAACAGCTGCACGTCGCCGACGCCGCCCAGGCGGGCGAGCTCGTCCTTGATGTTCAGGATCGCGTAGTTGGACAGGTAGAGCATGTCGTAGCGCTTGTCCGGGGAGGTCAAGTGCACAACCATGGTCAGGTCGGGCGAGGCCTTGTCGACGGTGATGCCGATGCGCGTCACTTCCTCGGGAAGCTTGGGCTCGGTGCGGGTCACCCGGTTTTGCACCTGCACCTGCGCATTGTCCAGGTCGGTGCCCAGGGCGAAGGTGATGGTCAGGGTGATCTTGCCGTCGGCGGTGGACTGCGAGGACATGTACAGCATGTTCTCGACGCCGGTGATGGCCTGCTCCAGCGGAGCGGCCACGGTCTCGCCGATGACTTTGGGGTTGGCGCCCGGGAAGTTGGCCCGCACCACCACGGTCGGCGGCACGACTTCCGGGTATTCGCTGATCGGCAGTTGGAACAGCGAGATCGCACCGGCGATCAGGATCAGCAGCGACAGCACCGCTGCGAAGATCGGCCGTGAAATGAAGAATCTGGAAAAATTCATCGGAGTTGTTGTCCCTTAACCGCGTGGGGTCGCAGCAGCCAGTTTCACAACCGAACCCTGCGCGCCCTTGGCGGGTGCGACTTTGGGCAGGTTGCTGGCTTCCAGCGCTTGTCGTTGTTGAGCGAGGGCCGCGAGGGTCTGCTCGCTGGCCATCGGAACCACTTCAGGGGAGACCGGCGAACCCGGACGCACCCGTTGCAGCCCCTTGACGATGATCGTGTCGTCCTTGTTCAGGCCGTTGCGCACGATGCGCAGGCCTTCGATCTTCGGCCCCAGTTCGACGGGGCGGTAGGCGGTCTTGTTGTCCGCATCCATCACCAGCACGAACTTCTTGCCAAGGTCGGTGCCGACCGCTTCGTCGTTGATCAGCATGGCGTTGTAGGTGCCGCTGCCGACCAGCTTCAGGCGGGCGTACAGGCCGGGGGTGTAGGTGCCGTCGGTGTTGTCGAACACCGCGCGGCCGCGGATGGTGCCGGTCTTGGGGTTGACCTGGTTGTCGACGAAGTTCATCTGGCCCAGGTGCGGGTTGCCGTCTTCGTTGGACAGGCCCATGTACACCGGCGTGGTGGCGCCGCGCTGACCCTGGCGGGCGAGCTGGGTGTACTTGAGGAACACGCGCTCGTCGGCGTCGAAGTAGGCGTAGACCTTGTCGGTGGAGACCACGCTGGTCAGCGCCGTGGTGTCGGCGGTCACCAGGTTGCCGGCGGTGATTTCGGCACGGCTGACGCGGCCGCTGATCGGCGCGGTGACGCGGGTGAAGCTCAGGTTCAGCTTGGCCAGGTCCAGTTGCGCCTGCAGGGCGCCGACGGCGGCGCGGGCTTCCTGGGCGGCGCTGGTGCGCGAGTCGGCCAGTTCTGCGGAGATGGCGTTGCTGGTGCGCAGGCGCTCACCGCGGACGGCTTCGTTTTCGCTGCGGGTGGCGTTGGCGCGGGCCTGGGCGACCAGCGCTTCGAGGCGGCGCACTTCGGCCTGGAACGGGCGCGGGTCGATCTGGAACAGCAAGTCGCCTTTCTTGACCAGCGCGCCTTCGGTGAAGGCGACCTCATCGATCTGACCGGAGACCCGCGGACGGATTTCAACGGTTTCCGGCGCCTCCAGGCGCCCCGTGAACTCGTCCCACTCGTTGACCGGCTGCTCCAGCACCTTGGCCACGCTGACCTTGGCGGCCGGCATGTTGGCGGCGGTCTGCGGAGCCTTGCCGCAGGCGCTCATCACGAGCACGGCCAGAAGGGCCAAGGGGAAGCGCAAATGTTTGAGTGATTGTTCCATGGATACATCCGCCAAAGTATTGAAGATGGGCGGATGATGATCGGCAGGGTAATGGCAAACGAATCGAATGGCGCGAAGGTAACTATCATTCGGAATGATATAAGCAACGCGCAAGCCCTCTAGCATGCGCCTTTCGTTAGGGGGCTATCAATCGAGCTGGCGACAATTCAGTGTTGCGTCGGGTGCAAAAGTGAGGACGACGGCTGTTCGTCCTGCAGGCGTCGCGATACCGGTGGGAGCCGGCCTGCTGGCGATGGCTTTAATAGAGCTGTCGCAAGGCGACCGTTCCAACAGGCACCGCCGTCAATGCTTTAACAGTCTCAGGCGAGGCTGTCCGGATCCCCAAAGAACATCTGAATCCTCGACCGCAGCCAACGCTCGCCCGGATCGTTGTCCTGCGATCCGCGCCAGGCCATGTGCAGTTCGAAGGTGCGGGTCGGCAGCGGCGGGTCTTCGGCCCGGACGCCGCCGGCGGCGGTCAGGGCGTCGGCGGTGTAGTCCGGCACGGTGGCGACGATGTCGGTGCCGGTCAGCAGGGTGCTCAGGCCGTTGAACTGCGGCACGGCCAGCACCACATGGCGCTTGCGGCCGAGCTTTTCCAGTTCCTCATCGATGAAGCCGCTGAGGTCGCCGGCGAACGACACCAGGGCGTGCGGGCGTGCGCAGTAGTCGTCCAGGCTCAACGGCCCCGGCACGGTGTCGGCGCGCAGCAGCTTCGGCTGGCTGCGGCGCAGCACCTTGCGTTTGGCGTTGGCCGGAAGGTCAGTGGTGTAGCTGACGCCGATGGAGATTTCCCCGGAGGCCAGCAGGCTCGGCATCAGGATGTAGTTGACCCGGCGCACCACCAGCACGATGCCCGGCGCTTCGGCGCGCAGGCGTTTGAGCAGCATGGGCAGCAGGGCGAATTCGACGTCGTCCGACAGGCCGATGCGGAACACCGACGTGCTGGTGGCCGGATCGAACTCGGCCGCGCGGCTGACCGCCGTGGAGATCGAGTCCAGGGCCGGGGAGAGCAGGGCGAAGATTTCCACGGCGCGGGCGGACGGTTCCATGCTCCGGCCGGTGCGCACGAACAGCGGATCGTCGAACAGGCCCCGCAGGCGCGAGAGCGCGGCGCTGATGGCCGGCTGGCCGAGGAACAGCTTTTCCGCGGCGCGGGTCACGCTGCGTTCGTGCATCAGTGTTTCGAAAACGATCAACAGGTTCAGGTCGACACGACGCAGGTCATTACGATTCATCTGGAGTCCTGGCAGAGTCATCAAGCTTGACGAGAGCGACCATATGAGAACAATGGCCGGCATGAATAGTACGGGGAAAGGCTGGTACTCTGCACCGGAAAATTGAGCTTTACTGAGCGGGTTCCGGTCGTTTGCCCATGGATTTTGCCAATGCGCCCCATGCTGCGGAATCAATGACAGGCATGTCGACTATTAATGGCCGCTGATAGTCTTGTCTGGAAAGCCCAGATAGAGTTCAGGGCATTAGAGGTTACTTTGACGAGGTTTGCGATGTCCCGCACGATCCGTTTTCACAAGTTTGGTCCTGCCGAGGTGCTCAAGTGCGAAGAGCATGCGGCCGCTCAGCCAGGTCCTGGCGAAGTGCAGGTGCGTGTCGAGGCGATCGGCATCAGCTGGTATGACACCCTGTGGCGCCAGAACCTGGCGTCGTCCCAGGCCCGCCTGCCTTCGGGCCTGGGCCATGAGATGGCCGGTGTGGTCACCGCCGTCGGCGAGGGCGTGGAGGATCTGGCGGTCGGCGACAAGGTCGCAAGCTTTCCGGCCGAGAGCCCCAACGACTATCCGGTCTACGGCGAACTGATCGTGCTGCCGCGCACTGCGCTGACCCGCTATCCGGACGTGCTCACGCCAATCGAGGCCAGTGTCCATTACACACCGCTGCTGATCGCCTACTTCGCCTACATGGATCTGGCGCGGGTCAAACCCGGGCAGTTCGCCCTGGTCACCGACGCCAGCCACTGTGCGGGCCCTTCGTTTGTCCAGCTGGGCAAGGCGCTCGGCGTCAAGGTGATCGCCGCGACCAAAACGGCCGAAGAGCGTGAGTATCTGCTGTCGCTGGGGGCCGAGAAGGTCATCGTCACCGAAGAGGAAGACCTGTTGACCCGGGTCAACAAGATCACCGACAACCGTGGTGTCGAGATGGTGTTCGACGGCCTCGGCGGTCCGCAGATGTCGTTGCTCGGCGATGTGCTGGCGCCCCGCGGCAGCCTGGTGCTGTACGGTCTGCAGGGCGGCAACCAGACGCCGTTCCCGGCCTGTGCCGCCTTTCAGAAGAACATCCAGTTCTTCGTGCACTGCATCGGCAACTTCACCGGCAAGCCTGAGCTGGGCATCAAGCAGGACGGCGACGCGCTGCAGCGGGCCCTACGCGACATCAACCAGTTCACCGCCGACCGGGTGCTGGTGCCGCTCAAGACCCGAGTGTTCCCGTTCGACCAGTTCGTCGAGGCCCACCGCTACATGGATGAGTGCCCTTGCCGCGAACGCGTGGCGCTGCAGGTCGAAACGGCCTGACCTCTCCAGTCCGGAGTCCGTGGCCCCACGGACTCCTTACGCTGCCTGACCTTTCTGCGAGACCTTTGCCGGCGCCAGTCCGGAACCGTTCAGCAACTGAACCGGTTTTTACTCTCGATCTGTATCTTCTAATCGTCCTTTAAGCCCTGATAATTGAATGATTACTTTCATCTCAAGGAATGAGCCATGTCTGTGCATTCTGTTTATTTAGGGCGAATATCATCTGCTGTCTTTTTGCGAGACGCCTATTCTTGTTTAAAAGTTGTAGGTGGCCTGCGAAACGCGTTCTTTATTTCTTGTGATCACTGTCTGTGGGACTCTGTAAGAAGTTTCCTAGGACAATGTTCAGTTCCGCTAAAACCCTTGCTGTGCCTGGCTTGCGCTGGTTTTGTCGGGCTCAGCACGCTCAAGTGTTTCAAATAACTACGAAATCCTAAGTGTTAGGATCAAGCGTCTATTTATTAGTGATGAATAACTCCGTGTCTGTTCGACGGCGGCGGAGTATGAACTTTTTGCACCGGGTAAGAGACTGATGAGCACAATCCATGATCAGGCAATGAATTATGTCTACCAGCAAGTGCTGCAACGCTTGTTGAGCTTTTTCTCCCGCGCGGAACGCACGGCCCTGCAACTCCTGATTCAGCGGCTGGTCGTTGCCGCAGGCGGCGGTGAACGCATCGGCGAGTTCAAGGTGCTCGTCATCCAGACCGGCACACGTGACAGCTGCTATGCGCTGGCGATGCTCAGGGCTGCGCAACTGAGCATCGCCGGGCGCGCGCCGGCCACCTTTCAGCTGCGTGTGGCGACGTTGCGCTACGACGGCAACGGGGTCGCCGCGCTCGAGAACATGCACCGCAGCTACGGCGCGCTCTTCCTTTACGACGATCCGCGTGTCGAGTTGCTGATGGTCGATCACCGCGAGGTGTTGCCTTTCGATCACCAGGCACCGATCACCGAAAGCGGCAGCGAGGCCAACCGCATCAATCTGTTGATGGTGGGGCATCGCCGGGCCTGGGGCGAAGCGCTGGAGCTGTGGGACGACCGTTACCTGGCGACAGCGGAGTTCTACGGCCAGATCGCCCGGTGGAGCAACGGCGTCGATGTCCTGGCCGGCTGCGATAGCGCGGCGCGTCAGAAGCGCTTCATCGACGGGCTGGGCCGTGCGGTGCGCAAGGTCGGCATCGGGCCGCTGGCGGCCAATGCCGGCAGCTACGAGCAGTTGTTTTCGCTGCTCGACGGCCTCGATGGCGACTGCTACCGCCGGCTCTACACCGAACCTGAGCGGATGCCGTGGCGCCCGGAAGGGCAGTTCGAGGCCTGCCGCCGCACCCTGTTCATCGATATTCACGACATCCTGGTCGCAAAGCTGGACGAGCGCTGGCCGCTGCTCAGCGAGTTCCTCGGGTTTCAGTCGGACGAGTGGACCCAGGCGCTCTTTGAGGACGAATGGCAGGATCCGCTGGTCGACGCCTACCTGTGCGGCCTGGAGGCTGAGTTCGTGGAGGGGCTCGGTTACGGGGCCGGTGTCCAGGCGTATGTGCAGCGGAGCCTGGCGGCCATGCGTCGCAGGCAGGTGCCGGAGCCGGTCTGCGAGTATCTGGTCGCGACGTTCGGCAAGCCGCAGGGCTTCGAGGAGCAGAGAAAGCAGGCCCTTGTCAGCCTTCAGGCGCGTTTTGGCCTGACCGAGAGCCAGATCGTCTGCCTGCTGTTCGCACCGTTCATCGACGGCGGCGCCGGCCTGGAGCGCTTTCTGCGTTCCTGTCATCCGGGCATGCTGGTGGCGATGCCGGACCTGCATCGCGCCATGCAGGGGCTGCACGCCCCGGAACAGGTGCTGCAGTGGATGACCGAGGTCAGCGGGTTGCCTGTCAGGCTCATCGGTCGCCTGTACGCCATGGAACCCATGCCGGCGTCGCCGCCGTCGCTCGGGAGCGCGCCTGGCAATGAGGCGTCGCAGGGCGGGCAAGCGCTCGGGGGCGAACGCTCCCAGGAAGGTTAGGGTGGGTGTCCTGTCCGACGGCGCCCGGGCATCCGGGGCCGGTCGCCCATGAAAGTGCCGCGGGACACCGACTTCGCGTATCAGGCGGTCTACCGCTATCTGACGCAGTTGATGGCCGATTCCGGTTCCGGCGGCCATGTCCGTTTGCCGTCATTGCGGCAACTGGCCGAACGGCTGAACGTGTCGATTTCGACGATCCAGTACGCCTACGCATTGCTCGAGAAGGAAGGGCGGGTCTATTCGGTCGCAAAGTCCGGCTACTTCGCCCGGGCTGTCGCGACGGTGCCGTCAACCGACAGCGGCCGCGATCTGCTCGAAACCGTCTATGTGAGTGCCCGGCGGCCCGGCATGAAGGTTCTGAGCGGCGACGAGCCCGCTTCGGCCCAGCCGTTGGACAGCCCGTTGCTGGTGCTGGAGCGGGAGCTGCTCCGTCAGTATCCACGCCAGTCGCAGTGGTTGGCCCAGCCTTGCGGCGAGCAGCAGTTGCGGGCGGCGTTGGCGGCCCGTTACACCACGTCGCCCCGGCAATGCTGGCATGCGGACGATGTCTATGTCGGCGCGGACTTGCGCGGCGTGCTGGAGGTCCTGATCGCCGTGCTGGGGCTCAAGCACGCCACCCTGGTGGTCGAGTCGCCGTGCGATTGGGTGATTCTGCGCCTGTTGCAGTCCGCGCAGGTGCAGGTGATCGAATTGCCCTTGCAGAGCGAAGGCGGGCTGGATGCGCAACGCCTGGAGGACTTGCTCAAGACCCGGTCGGTGGCCTTGATTCTGTTGTCCGCTGGGTTGAGCATGCCGCGGGGCAGTCAGGTGCCGGCGGACAACCGGCAGTCCATCGCCCGTCTGCTGGCGCAGCATGGCACCTGGGTGCTGGAAAACGATTGCTACAGCGAACTGGACGAAGGTCTCGACCGGATGCGCCTGCGCGACTTGCTGGATCCCGACCGCCTGCTTGTCTTCTCCACCTTCGAGACGTTCATCGGTGCCGAAGCGCCCTACGGTTACCTGCTGTCGCGGCAGTGGCGGGCGGAGCTGCAGCGGCATTTCCTGCTGCGCTCCTTTCGCCTGTCGCCCATCCGGCAGAAAGCGATTGCGCGTCTGTACGGCAGCGGACGCATCGACCAGCACCTGCTGTCGTTGCGCCACCTGCTCAGGGAGCGCCGCACGCCCATGGTCGACCTGCTGCGCGAGCGGCTGGGGGAAACCTTGCAGGTGGTCGAGCCCCAGGGCGGGGCAACGCTCTGGGCCCGTGTCGGGCGTCCGGTGGACATGCGCAATGTCTTCCGGCGCCTGCTCAAGCAGCAGGTGGTGATTGCCCCCGGCGAGCTGTTCAGCCTGCGGGGCCTGCATGCCCAGCACCTGCGTCTGAGTCCCCTGGGCCTCGACGATCAGGACATGCCGGGCACTATCGGCCTGCTGGCTGATGCCCTGCGCCTGGCGCCGCTGGAGTGACCGGCAAAAAACATTAATTGTTGTCAGGATCGATCCCATCGCACTGCGGTCGAAGTGCCAGTAAACTGCGCGGTATTTCCTGAACCACTCTATTCCAGAGGTTTTGCATGACACTCAGTCCTTTTGCGGGCAAACCGGCACCGGCAGATCTGTTGGTCGACATCCCGCGACTGGTAACGGCCTACTACACAGGCCAACCGGATGCTTCGGTCTCCACCCAGCGCGTGGCGTTCGGCACTTCCGGGCACCGGGGCAGCTCCTTCGACCTGAGTTTCAACGAGTGGCACGTTCTGGCCATCAGCCAGGCGATCTGCCTGTACCGCGAAGCCCAGGGCATCACCGGGCCGCTGTTCGTCGGCATCGACACCCACGCGCTGTCGACCCCGGCCGGGGCCAGCGCCCTGGAAGTGCTGGCGGCCAACGGCGTGACGGTCATGATCGCCGCCGGCGACGAATACACGCCGACCCCGGCGGTGTCCCACGCGATCCTCTGCTACAACCGCGGGCGCACGTCCGGCCTGGCCGACGGCATCGTCATCACCCCGTCGCACAACCCGCCGCAGAGCGGCGGCTACAAATACAACCCGACCAACGGCGGCCCGGCCGACACCCACATCACCAAGTGGATCGAGGCCAAGGCCAACGAACTGCTGGCCAACAAACTGGCCGGGGTCAAGCGCATCAGCTACGAGCAGGCGCTCAAGGCGAGCACTACGCACCGCCACGACTACGTCAACACCTACGTGGCCGACCTGATCAACGTCATCGACTTCGACGCCATCCGCGACGCCAAGCTGCGCCTGGGCGTCGATCCGCTGGGTGGAGCAGGGGTGCGCTACTGGTCGGCCATCGCCGAACACTACCGCCTGGACCTGGATGTGGTGAACAAGCAGGTCGATTCGACCTTCCGCTTCATGACGGTCGACTGGGACGGCCAGATCCGCATGGATCCGTCCTCCAGCCACGCCATGCAGGGCCTGATCGGCCTCAAGGAACGCTTCGACGTGGCGTTCGCCTGCGACCCGGACCATGACCGTCACGGCATCGTCACCCCGAGCGGCGGCCTGCTGGCGCCGAACAACTACCTGGCCGTGGCCATCGACTACCTGTTCCAGAACCGTCCGCAATGGCGCGCCGACGCCGCCGTCGGCAAGACCGTGGTCAGCAGCGGGCTGATCGACCGTGTGGCCAAGCGTCTGGGCCGCCGTCTGTACGAGGTGCCGGTGGGCTTCAAATGGTTCGCTGACGGCCTGTTCGACGGCTCGCTCGGCTTCGGCGGCGAAGAAAGCGCCGGTGCCTCGTTCCTGCGCAAGGACGGCGGCGTCTGGAGCACCGACAAGGACGGTCTGATCCCGTCGCTGCTGGCCGCCGAAATGACCGCCCGCACCGGTCGCGATCCGAGCCAGGCCTACCGGGCGCTGACCGACGAACTGGGTGAGCCGTTCTCGGTGCGCGTGGACGCCAAGGCCAACCCTGAGCAGAAAGCGCTGCTGAGCAAGCTGTCGCCGCAGCAGGTCACCTCGACCGAACTGGCGGGCGAGAAGATCCAGAGCATCCTCAGCCACGCGCCGGGCAACGACCAGGCCATCGGCGGCCTGAAAGTGATGACCGAGAACGGCTGGTTCGCGGCACGTCCGTCGGGCACCGAAGACATCTACAAGATCTACGCCGAAAGCTTCATCGGCGACGACCACCTCAAGCAACTGGTGGCCGAGGCGCAGACCCTGGTGGACGGTGCGATCAGCGCGAAGTGAACGACAGGCACCATAAGACCTGTGGGAGCGAGCCTGCTCGCGATAGCGATCTGTCAGCCGCATCAATGCTGAATGTGCTGGCCTCATCGCGAGCAGGCCCGCTCCCGCAGAGGGTGTAAAAAAGGGGCGACTATCACGGTCGCCCCTTTTTTTTGCCTGCAATCCGGCCGTCAGGCCAGATCCACCAGGACGATCTCGCTGTCTTCGATGGCGGTGACGGTCAACACCTGCTCCTGGGCCACCGCGACGCCGTCCCGGGCCTGGGCGCGCAGGCCGTTGACGTCGATCACGCCGGTGGCCGGCACCAGGTAGGCGCGGCGTCCTGCGTCCAGACGGTATTGCGCCGTCTCGCCGGCCTTGAGGTTGGCGGCCACCAGGCGGGCATCGGCGCGGATGCGCAGGCTCTGGTCATCGCCGTCCTTGCCGCTGGCCAGCGTCACGAAGCCCTCGCGCTCGCCCTTGGGAAAGGGCTTGGCGCCCCAGGACGGCGGTGCGCCGGTTTCGGTCGGCAGAATCCAGATCTGGAAGATCTTGGTGTCGCTCGCTTCCAGGTTGTATTCGCTGTGCGCGATGCCGGTGCCGGCGCTCATCACCTGCACATCGCCCGCTTCGGTGCGGCCCTTGTTGCCCAGGTTGTCCTGGTGGCTGATCGCGCCTTCACGGACATAGGTGATGATTTCCATGTCCCGGTGCGGGTGGGTGGGGAAGCCGGTGCCGGGCGCGATGATGTCGTCGTTCCACACGCGCAGGTTGCCCCAGCTCATCCGTTGCGGGTCGTAGTATTCGGCGAACGAGAAATGGTGATGGGCATCCAGCCAGCCGTGATGGGCGCCGCCCAGCGAGCTGAAAGGTCGGAGTTCAAGCATGGTCGTTATCCTCGATAGGTTCCCGGGAGCAGCGGGGGAATGACGGGCATCATCTATCAGGGAGTCATCGATAAAAAGCGTAAAAAATGCGCCATAACAATCGAATAATCTGATCTTGATAAGGCTCGAAACCGTCTCACCCAGCCTTCAGTTCATCGCCTAAGTCCATGACCCGCAAGCATTTCGCTAGAACTCGAAAGCAAATGAAGACACCATAGCGTCCAACCGTTCAGCTTCCGGAGTCCGTCAGCGTGGCGCAATACACCCCCGATCTTCCTCCCGAACTTCGCCCCTTGGCCGAGATGCCGTGGTTCAAGCGTCTGGCTGCCCGATTCCTGGGGCACGGCCTGACCCGCTTGCGCGCACAGCACCGTTACTCCTGGCTGCACGGCCAGGCCGACGGCTTTCGCAGCGGTCACACCGCCGGCGTGGAGTACGGCTACAAGGAAGGCCGGCAGGACGGGCTGGAAGAAGGGCGTCAGGTCCTGTTGATCCGTGACAGCCGCAGCACTGAGCATCGGCCGCCAGGCATCGACGATCATTTGTTCGACGACTGGCGCCTGCCGCTCAGCCCTGAGCTGAAGAAGCGGATGAAGGCGGATGTGGCGCGCCTGTTGCCGCCCCACGCCCAGCCCAGCACGGCGCAGTGGAAGATGATCTTCAGCGATACGCCGTCGACCTCGGTGGTGGCCGGCGCCGGTGCCGGCAAGTCGACGACCTTGGTGCTGCGCATTCTGATGCTGACGCATTACCTGGGCTTTGAGCTCGACTCGATGACCGTGGTCACCTTCACCCGTGAGTCGCGGCGGGACTTCATCAAGAAACTGATCGAATTGTTTGCGTTGTGGGGGCGGGCGCTGGAGCAGAAGCAGGCGCGCGACCTGGTGCGCACCTTTCACTCGCTCATCCTGCCGATGGTGCGCAGTCTTCCCGGCTTCGAGCGTTTGCAGGCGTTCGAGAACCTCAGCCATCGACCGCAGGGCGGCGATGAGGAGGCGGACAGCAACCCGTTCGACCTGCGCATCAACGACGCCCAGCGTCAGCGGCTCAATGCCTGTTACCACCGCCTCTACAACGAAGATGAGCGCTTCCGTCAGTTGATCCAGCCACTGTCGCGCCATGCCTTGCAGCTCAAGGAACTGGAGCGCGATCACCCGGACGTGCAGAAGCGTGTGGCGGTGACCGAACTGGCCGCCAAGCGTGACGAAGAGTTGTGCGATGTGATCGAGGATCTGTGGTTCCGCGCCGGGGCCTGGCCGATCAAGGGGATCGAACCGAACCGCCAGGCATTCGAGATCAATGGCGCCCGGCTCCACTGCCACGGCTATGTTCCGAGCCTGGATGCCTGGGTCGTGCTCGGTTTCGACCCGGGCGAAAACCCGCAGGCCTGTCGCCCGAACGCCAAGCTCACGGTGCGCGCAGAGTGGGCGGTCAAGCGCACCCTGTTTCAAGCTTTCTGTCGTAAGCCATTGATTTGGTTAGATAGTTACGAATCATCAAGACGGGTTTTGGCCACGTTGGCAGGGGATGCGAGCGCCGGCCCCGGCTTCGACTACAAGGTCAAGGGCGAGCTGGTCTCGGCGCCGCTGCTTGATTGTTTCGTCGGCGCCGCTGGCTTCATCGAGAACCTGGGCCTGGACGTGCCGGACGCGGTCGGCCGCATGACGTTTGCCAAGGACGATCCCGACCGGTTTTTCTTCGAGGCCCTGAGCCTGTTCTGGCGCGCGCTGGAGGATCACCTGCTGGACCAGAAGCCGCCGGTCATGACCTACAACCGTATGTTCGCGCTGTTCAGCGAGCACTCGCCGGAAAACCTGAAGCTGCTCGGCGACGAATTGCTGCGGCCGATGTCGCACCTGATGATCGACGAATTCCAGGACGTTTCGCCGCAGATCGTTTCATGGATCCGGGCCAGCCTGAGCGAAATCCGCAGCCGCGGGCCGTCCATGCATGTCGGGCGGGGTGCGCAGCGTTCCTCGCTGTTGTGCGTCGGCGATGACTGGCAGTCCATCTACGGCTGGCGCGGCAGCTCGCCGAGCTACTTCATGGCGTTCAATGCGGAGTTTCCCTCGCCGGCCACCACGCGGGTGATGCTCAGCGAGAACTACCGCAGCCACCAGCACATCATCGATGCGGCTGAGCACATCGTGCGGGCGGCCCCGGCGATTCCCGGCAAGAAGGCCAAGGCCGTCGGGGAGGTGGGTGAACTGCGGCCGGTCAATGTGCTGGAGCGCGATGACCAAGCGCTGGGCCAGCACCTCGAAGAGCACTACCGCAGGGGCGACTCAATCTTGATGCTTTATCGAAAAAGCAGCGATAAGTCATTGATAGAACAGCATATTCAGTCTGTAGTTAATGTGGATTCTAGCTTGCCGTTCGAAGCCCGGCGCCTCAAGCAACTGACCTTCCACAGCGCCAAGGGCTTGCAGGCCGATGCGGTCTTCCTGCTGGGGGATTGCCAGCATTTGACCAGTTCGCCCTACAAGAATCAGGTCTACCGCATGGCGGGTCTGGGCAAGGCCGGCGACAGCGAGCCTTACGACAGCGCGCAGAAGGATGAAGTCCTGCGTCTGGCGTATGTCGGCATCACCCGCGCCGTCAGCCACTGCTACTGGTATGTCGAGCCACGGGACGGCCAGGCGGTGAACATGCCCCGAGCTTCGGACAGGGTTGACGCGAGCAAGCCGTTCTTCGCCGACCGTCGGCTGGACAAAAAGCCTGCGTAACTCATCCAGCCAACAAAAAGCCCGCTATCGCTAGCGGGCTTTTTGTTTGTAAATCATAAGGTTAGGCGTAGTTTCTCAACGACTCCGGAGGAGTGAACGTGTCCAGCTCGTCCTCGACGGCCTCGATTATTCGCTCGACATCGGCAGCGTTCATCACGGTGGCGCAGGGAATGCCGGCGATCGCGATCAGGGTTTCGCCGCTGGCGCGATCGAACAGACGGGCGACCATGCTGCCCGGCGCGTCCATCGTCGCCTCGAATCCCATGGGATGAAAATGCCAGCGCATCAGCTGGCAGGCGTTGGGAAAGGTGACTTTGCTTGAGGCTCTATTCATGTGTTGCCCGCCTTCTTCATCGAGCGCTTCCGTTTGCTCAGGGTAGGTGGGAAGAGCCTTCATTGGCTCAACCGGTGGATGCCATTAAAAGTAGCATCTGGATGTGAAAATCCTGTGAGAATTTTCAGGCCGTTTGGCGATTGCGCGGATTATTTTGATGTAAGTCACGAACCATACGGCCTGGGCCGACGAAGCGTCACCGCGGTCCGGTCATTGCCCGGGCGTCTGAAGTTGGGCAAGCTCGGTGCTTTTGGCAGAGACCCTTATGCACGCCGATGACGACGGCCCGGAGCAGTCCCCGGCCACCCGCGAAACGGTCATGCGCTATCACCTGAGCTGGAAACGCCGGGATCTGGACAGCGTGATGGCGCTCTACCATCCGGCCATCGAGTACAACGACTTCTTCCAGAACCGCGTGCTCGGGCTCGACGAGCTGCGCGAGTACGTGCGGGTCAGCATGCCGCGTGAATCCGACGAAGCGCTGGAGCATTGCGACCGGATCCGCATCGACGGCAACACCGCGTTCATCCAGTACGAGGTGACGTTGCGCGGAGGCGAAGGCCTGGTGTCGTTCCGCTCCAGCGAAGCGATCACGGTCAAGGACGGGTTGATCTGGCGCGTCAACGAATACGCCTCGCTGGTGCGCGAAACGGCCGCCGCGGCGCAGACGGCGAATCGGCGTCCGGCGGCCAGCCGCCTGGGATTGTCGCCGCGTCAGTTGAGCTTCATGGCGGATGACCTGCAAAGCTATTTCCAGCGCCAGCAACCGTACCTCGACCCGGAACTGGACCTGCAACGGGTGGCGAAGGAGTGCGGGTACAGCCGCAATCAGATTTCCTACCTACTCAATCAGGTGCTGGGGCAAAGCTTCTACCGCTACGTCAATCAGGCGCGCCTGCAGCATTTGCTGCGGGGCCTGGACAGCGCCACGCCGCCGCTGCGCATCGACGAGTTGGCCTTCGCCGCAGGATTCAACTCGCTGTCGGCGTTCTACAGCTGTTTTCGCCAGCACACCGGGCAGTCGCCCAAGGCTTACGCCAAACAAATTTCTTTGCGGGCACGCGCGCAAGACAGCCCTTGAGTCCAGCCACTAGGATCGACGCCATCGATATTTTGATTGGCGGAGTCTTGCATGCCGGCGTGGCGCAACATCAGTTTGTGGATGGACCAGCTCGATGAGCCGCTGACCGCACGGCCGGCGCTGGAGCGGGATCTGGACGTCGACGTGGCAATCATCGGCGCCGGCTACACCGGGCTCTGGACCGCGTACTACCTGAAGAAGCGGGCGCCGGGCCTGGACATCGCCATCGTCGAGGCGCAGACCGCCGGGTTCGGCGCGTCCGGGCGCAACGGCGGCTGGCTGATGGGCAACCTGTTGGGCGAGGACCGGTTGCTGGCCGGGCTTTCTCCGCAAGAGCGCCGGGCGTCCTATGACCTGTTGCACGGCATTCCCGACGAGGTAGAAATCGTCCTCGAACGCGAAGGCATCGACTGCGATTACCGCAAGGGCGGCGTGCTGTACTGCGCCGCGCGTTATCCGGAACAGGCGGCGAGCCTGCGCGAATACCTCGACAAGCTGCACGCCCAAGGCCTGGGCGACGACGACTACCGCTGGCTCACCCCGGAACAACTGACGCAGCAGATACGCGTGGCCAAGCCTTACGGCGGGATCTTCGCGCCGCACGTGGCGACCATCCACCCGGCGAAGCTGGTGCGCGGCCTGGCCCGCACCGTCCAGGGCATGGGCGTGAAGATCTACGAGAACAGCCCGGTCACCCATTGGCAGGCCGGCAGCCTGCGCACCGACAAGGCCAGCGTGCGCAGCCGCTGGATCGTGCCCGCCGTCGAAGGCTATTCGGTGACGCTGCCGCCGCTGGGCCGCTATCAGTTGCCCGTGCAAAGCCTGATCGTGGCCACCGAGCCGCTGTCGGCCGCGACCTGGGACGAGATCGGCCTCAATCGTGGCCAGGCGTTCAGCGAGTTCAGCCGGCAGGTCACCTACGGCCAGCGCAGCGCCGACAACCGCCTGATCTTCGGGGCCCGCGGCGGCTACCGGTTCGCCGGCAAGCTGCGGCACGACTTCGACCTGACCCGCGATGAAGTGCAACTGCGCCGCTATCTGTTCGGCGAACTGTTCCCGCCGCTGAAAAACGTGCAGATCACCCACGGCTGGGGCGGCAACCTCGGCATGTCCCGGCACTTCAAGCCGCACATGCTCTGCGACCGCGCCAACGGCATCGCCTTGTCCGGCGGCTACGGCGGCGAGGGCGTCGGCGCCAGCAACCTGGGCGGGCGCACCCTGGCCGATCTGATCCTGGAGCGTGACAGCGAGCTGGTGCACCAGCCCTGGGTGCTGCCGGACGGCGGGATCCACGCGCTGCGCGCCTGGGAGCCGGAACCGTGCCGGTGGCTGGGCTACAACGCGATCATCAAGAGCTTCGTCAGCGAGGATCAGACCTTGGCCAACCCGGCGTCCGCGCCCTGGCGGCGCAGACTGGCCACCCGCGTGGCCGGTTTCATGGAAGGTTTCATGCACTGAACCGCCGCTTCATTCCCAAGACAGATTCCCACGACAGGTAGCCCCATGAGCATCACACAGTTCAAAAACACCGCCGCTTTGCAGTTGGAAGAATCGAACCCGGTGGCCGTGCCTTTGGGTGCGCCGGTGGCCATCGCCTCGACCACCAGCGTGGAGCGCGACGACGGCGTCGAGACCGGCGTCTGGGAATGCACGCCCGGACGCTGGCGGCGGCAGATCACCGCCCAGGAGTTCTGCCATTTCATTTCCGGCCGCTGCACCTTCACCCCCGACGACGGCGGCGAGACCCTGCACATACAGGGCGGCGACGCCCTGATGATGCCGGCGAACACGCTCGGCGTCTGGGACATTCAGGAGACCGTGCGCAAGACCTACGTCCTGATTTTCTGACTTTCCGATCTTTGATTGCCTGCCCGCTTCCCGACAAAAAAGACAACAGCACCCACAGGTATCCCCATGATCCAGAAAACGCTCTCACTGGCGCCGCTGCTGCTGGTCGCCTCGCTCAGCCATGCGGCCGACACGGTCAAGGTCTACAACTGGTCCGACTACATTGCGCCGGACACCGCGAAGAACTTCGAGAAGGACACCGGCGTCGGGGTTACCTACGACGTCTATGACAGCAACGAAACCCTCGACGGCAAGCTGATGACCGGCAAATCCGGCTACGACGTGGTGTTTCCCTCCAACCATTTCATGGCGCGGCAGATCGAAGGCGGGGCGCTGAAGAAGCTCGACAAGAGCCGGCTGCCGAACTGGAAGAACCTCAACCCGGTGCTGCTCAAGGCCCTGCAAACCAACGATCCGGGCAACGAGCACGGCTTCCCGTACCTGTGGGGCAGCACCGGCATCGGCTACAACGTGGCCAAGGTCAAGGCGGTGCTGGGCGACAGCGCGCCGCTGGACTCCTGGGACCTGATCTTCAAGCCCGAGTACATGCAAAAGCTGCAGAAGTGCGGCGTGGCGATCCTCGACAATGGCCCGGAACTGCTGCCGGCGGCGCTCAACTACCTGGGCCTGCCGCACCACAGCAAGAACCCCGAGGACTACAAGAAGGCCGAAGCGTTGCTGATGAAGGTCCGGCCTTATGTCAGTTACTTCCATTCCTCCAAGTACACCAGTGACCTGGCCAACGGCGACATCTGCGTGGCGGTGGGCTTCTCCGGCGACATCCTGCAAGCGGAAAACCGCGCCAAGGAGGCGAAGAACGGCGTCGAGATCGGCTACTCGATCCCGAAGGAGGGCGCCGCCATCTGGTTCGACATGGTCGCCATGCCCGCCGACGCGCCTGACGAGAAGGCCGGCTACGCGTTCATGGACTACCTGCTGCGCCCGGACGTGATGGCCGGCATCAGCAACTACGTGCATTACGCCAACGGCAACGAACAGGCCGACAGCCTGATCGACCCGGCCATCAAGGGCGACACCAAGGTTTATCCGAGCCCCGAAATGATGGGCAAGCTGTTCGCGCTGGAGGCGATGCCGCTCAACATCGACCGGATCCGCACCCGCGTATGGAACAAGATCCGCACCGGCAGCTGATCCCCTCTCAAAAACTGTAGGAGCGAGCCTGCTCGCGATGCGTGGATCCACTCGACGTTCATGTTGAAGGATGCGCATCGCTGGCAGGCTCGCTCCTACAGTCGTTTCTGCACCGGCATCCGCCCGGTTGCACTAATAAAGTGCAGGAAAGTGAGACGCTTTCGACAAAAAACAATTAACCCCTATTTAATATTTAAATAAGAAATCGTCAGACAATTCGGCAAATTCACCAAAGTTCAAACATTTGTCCAACAGCACAAGCTTTGTTTACGGGAGTTTTTCGGAATAGTTCGTTTTTACTTCGAAAAAACGCTAGACGTTCGATTTCAAATTGTGTCAGGTTGCGAATGCCTTCATTGGGCGAGTGATAGGACAATCTCGCCAGAGGTTGTCGCTATCTGACAAAAACTGTTCCATTGCTAAACAAGGAAGTGTGTTTATGTCGAAAGTAAAAGCTAACGCTATTGATACGGCCGAACAGGCATTCCAGCTGTCGGCGGCACAACCCCTGGCGGCGTCCAGCACCGCCTGGAACCAGATCAATAGCTTCAGCCATCAGTACGATCGTGGCGGCAACCTCACGGTCAATGGCAAACCCTCCTATTCCGTCGACCAGGCCGCCGATTACATCCTGCGCGACGGGGCTGCCTACAAAGACTTGGACGGCAGCGGCAAGATTGAACTCACCTATACGTTCCTGACCTCGGCATCGTCCACCACGATGTACAAGCACGGGATCACCGGGTTCAGCCAGTTCAGCGCCCAGCAGAAGGCCCAGGCCGTGCTCGCCATGCAATCCTGGGCCGACGTGGCCAACGTCACCTTCACCGAGAAAGCCTCGGGCGGTGACGGCCACATGACCTTCGGCAACTACAGCGGCGGCCAGGACGGCGCGGCGGCGTTCGCCTACCTGCCAGGCACCGGCGCCGGCTATGACGGCACTTCGTGGTACTTGATCAACAGCGGCTACCAGCAGAACAAGAACCCGGACCTGAACAACTACGGCCGTCAGACCCTGACCCACGAGATCGGCCACACCCTGGGCCTGGCCCACCCCGGCGACTACAACGCCGGCAACGGCAACCCGACCTACAACGACGCCCACTACGGTCAAGACACCCGTGGCTACAGCGTCATGAGCTACTGGAGCGAAAGCAACACCAGCCAGAACTTCAGCAAGGGCGGGGTGGAGGCCTATTCGTCCGGCCCGCTGATGGATGACATCGCGGCGATCCAGAAGCTGTACGGCGCCAACCTGACCACCCGTACCGGCGACACCACCTACGGCTTCAACTCCAACGCCGGGCGCGATTTCCTCAGCGCCACGTCGTCGGCCGACAAGCTGGTGTTCT